>NZ_CAXQGS010000129.1:0-127172 GCF_964223445.1 Cytobacillus sp. | reverse complement strand
GTGATACAGAATCACCATACACAATTCCATAATATGGTTCATAAAATGTGATATGCTGATAAATAGTATAAAATAATATAAACCATTTAAAGAATTCTTCCAGCAGGCTTGATGAAAGAAATGCGTCCATCAGACTAGACTGCAGGACCCCTTCAGTCTCTAAAACATACTGGATGAACATGATTGGGAACACGAGCAAAGCACCAAACAAAAAAGTTTTAAAAACCATTGATATGGGTTCAGACTCATATTGATCTTTTAAATAGAAATAGCTTAATAATGCCAACCCCGGCGCGATGCCAGCGGATAATATTCCCAGCATGAGCTGCCCTCTTTTCAATCTGTTTTCTTAATCGTATCATGATATAGAAAGAATTAAAATGATTATTCAAATATTGGAAAACAAATATTTCGCATCATAATTTGTTTCAAAGCTAGAATTGGGGGATAAACATGGAGAAAAAAAAGATACTGGTTATACACACCGGAGGCACCATTTCAATGAGTGAGGATGCAGCAACTGGTGCTGTTAAGCCGACAGGTAATAATCCATTGACTGAAAAAACAAAGGAACTGCTTTCCCTTGCAGAATTACTGGTTGAAGAGCCTTTTCATCTACCTTCACCGCATATAACACCTAAAGAAATGCTAAAATTGAAGGAAATTATTGCAAAATACCTGGCGAAGGAAGAAATTAGCGGCGTAGTCATTACCCATGGGACAGATACATTAGAAGAGACAGCCTATTTCTTGGATCTGACTGTTAAAACATCCCTTCCCATCGTTGTTACTGGTGCTATGAGATCAAGTAATGAAATCGGCTCTGATGGACTTTACAACCTAATTTCCTCCATTCGCGTAGCTTCATGCGAAGAAGCAAAAGACAAAGGGGTTCTGGTTGTTCTAAATGATGAAATTCATACTGCGGAAAATGTGACAAAGACACACACAAGCAATGTATCTACTTTCCAAAGCCCGCAGTATGGACCAATCGGAATAGTCACAAAGAGAGGTGTATTATTTCATAACACGCCCACAAATAGAGAATATTATCCTTTAGATGATGCTGTAAAAAAAGTCACACTTATTAAAGCATTTGCCGGAATGGATTCTTCTCTGCTTTATGCTATAGGTGATTTAGATTTTGACGGAGTTGTGATTGAAGCACTTGGACAAGGTAATTTGCCTCCAGCTACAATCGAAGGCATTAAAGCTCTTACAGAGAAGAATATTCCGATTGTATTAGTTTCCCGATGTTTCAATGGAATTGCTCAAGATGTATATGGCTATGACGGAGGCGGAAAACACCTAAAGGACATGGGTGTTATTTTCTCGAATGGACTAAACGGGCAAAAAGCAAGAATTAAACTGCTAATCGGACTGCAAACCCAGCAAAATATCGAAGAGATTTTTCAAATATAAATAACTAATAACAAAGGCTGATCCCATATGATCAGCCTTTGTTATTGCCACTCTCTTTTTCAATTATAGCTTTGGCTATTTGTCCGCCATGGAATCTGCCATTTTCAATAAAAATTTCGTTGGCATTATTTCCGGCAGCAATAACACCTGCAATAAATATTCCAGGAACATTCGTTTCCATCGTTTCAGGATTATAATGAGGGCGGCCAGTTTCTTCACTTATTTGAATCCCCATATTCCTTAAAAATCCGTGGTCAGGATGGTAGCCAGTCATGGCAAATACAAAATCGTTCTTAATGTTGAATTGCTGGCCATCCACCATGTAGGTCAGCTTATTTTCACTGATTTCTTTCACATGTGCATTAAATTCCATTTTAATGACGCCATTTCTAACTAAGGACTCAAATTCAGGGAGTATCCATGGCTTTATGCTTGGTGAATATTCTGTTCCGCGGTAGATCACCGTAACTCGGGCTCCAGCTTTAACCAGTTCAATCGCAGCATCGACACTTGAGTTTTTCCCGCCAATTACCGTTACGTCTTTATCAAAATAAGGGTGGGCTTCCTTGAAATAGTGAAAAACCTTTGGCAGGTCCTCTCCTGGTACTTCCATGTAATTTGGATGGTCGTAATACCCTGTAGCAATTATTACGTTATTGGCGGTATAATCCCCCTTATCTGTGTGTACTTCAAATACCTCAGATTGATTTTTAACTACTTTGAGAACTTTTTCAAAGGCGTTAATCTTAATGCTCTTTCTTTTCACAACTTCCCGGTAATATGTCAGCGCCTGGTTTCTCTTAGGCTTGTAATTTTCCGTTATGAAGGGGACCCCGCCGATTTCGAGCTTTTCGCTTGTGCTGAAGAAGGTTTGGTGTGTGGGGTAGTGGTAAATTGCGTTTACAATATTGCCTTTTTCAATAACAAGCGGGTTTCTCCCGGCTTCCTGAAGAGCAATGGCAGCTGCCAATCCGCATGGTCCTCCGCCAACAATAATAGCGTCTATATTCAAAATTCTCACTCCTTAATCAATACCAATGAAAAAATTTCATGTTGCTGTTTTTTCTACAGATATTGTTTTAGCCTATAATAATGCCCGTTGATTTCAGCACGGGGCACTTGCTTTCCGCGGGGAGAGAAGAGAGCCCTCACCTCCCGCAGGACACTGAATTAGCTTCCTGGAATTAACTCCGCACGATGGAAATGCGGATGCATTTTCGAGGATCAAGTACCCACAGCGAAGGTCAACTCAACAGGTTAAACTTAGTTTGAAGTTAAAAAGCAACAAACTTTACTGAAAACAACATAAAAAACTCCCATCAGTTTATGATAGGAGATTTTTTATGATTATTCAAATGTCTTACATTTATCAATGGAGATTTACAGTTAGATCCATCCGCGGAATCTTGAAGCTTCCGCCATTTTTCTTACACCTACCATATAGGCAGCCAGACGCATGTCTACACGGCGGGTTTGAGAGGTCTGATAAATATTATCGAATGATTTGACCATGACTTTTTCAAGCTTTTCTTCTACTTCTTCTTCAGTCCAGTAATATCCCTGGTTATTTTGTACCCATTCGAAATATGAAACTGTTACACCGCCGGCAGAAGCCAGTACATCAGGGACAAGCAGTATCCCTCGCTCGGAAAGGATTCGTGTAGCTTCCAAAGTAGTCGGGCCGTTAGCAGCCTCCACTACAATACCCGCTCTTATATTATGTGCATTTTCTTCTGTTATCTGATTTTCGATGGCCGCAGGAACCAGAATATCGCAATCGAGTTCAAGCAGCTCTTTATTTGTAATTGTATCATTAAACAATTTTGTCACAGTGCCAAAGCTATCACGGCGATCCAAGAGGTAATCAATATCAAGGCCTTCCGGATCATATAAACCGCCATATGCATCTGAAATGCCAACAACCTTTGCTCCGGCATCATGCATAAACTTTGAGAGGAAACTTCCAGCGTTCCCGAATCCCTGAACAACAACTCTTGCACCTTCGAGATTAATGCCTTTTTTCTTGGCAGCTTCCCGAATGCAAATTGTAACTCCTTTAGCTGTTGCTGATTCCCGTCCATGTGAACCGCCAAGTACAAGTGGTTTACCTGTAATGAAGCCTGGAGAGTTAAATTCATCAATCCGGCTGTATTCATCCATCATCCATGCCATGATCTGCGAATTGGTAAATACATCAGGTGCAGGAATATCCTTAGTCGGCCCCACAATTTGACTGATGGCCCGTACATACCCGCGGCTTAGCCGCTCTAACTCACCGAAGGACATATCGCGAGGGTCACAAACGATTCCGCCTTTGCCTCCGCCATATGGAAGATCCACAATTCCGCATTTTAAGCTCATCCAAATTGACAGTGCCTTGACTTCCTTTTCAGTTACATTCGGGTGAAAACGAATACCGCCTTTAGTAGGACCCACTGCATCATTATGCTGGGCCCGGTAGCCAGTAAAGACTTTTACTGTTCCGTCATCCATCCGTACAGGAATTTTTACTGTCATCATGCGAATTGGCTCTTTTAGAAGCTCATATACCTCATCAGAATATCCCAGCTTCCCTAAAGCCTTATGTATGACAGTTTGAGTCGACTTTAAGACGTCCAATTTTTCAGCTTTATTTGAATCAGTACCTTTCTCGGCTACCATTTGTAAACCTCCTAGAAAAATCACTTTCATTAGTTGTCCGCTTCCATGGATTAGTATACACCTTTGCCTAATTTATGCAAGAAGAATCATGTACTTTTCCGCATTTTTTAATATTTTTATGAAACCGCTCTCAGCCTTGATATTAAAGGGAATTTTCTGTTTACTCCTAGTACCCGTTTTCCCGTTTAGGCCCAAAAGAAACATCCCATTTCCTTCTTTACTGTATATTTAAAAACTTTTCCATTTTTATACTATTTTTGCAGCTGATTAACTATACTTGTTTTACCCAATTTTTATATAGTTCATGACCATTTAATCCAAATTCACTGCATTTATCTGTTATCATCCTGCCAGCTATTCTCTTTGGCAACCTGCAAAACAAGAGACTTCCTTTGTTCAAAAAAAAAAGAGGATGTCCCCCTCTTCCGACTTATAAAAAGTATTCCACCAGCTTTTTTACTGCATTGGACTCGATAAGTACTTTCCCATATTCCTGAATTACATGTATGCTGGTAAAGGCTGAATCACCGTACTCAGCTAATATGGCAATAACTCTATGAATGTCATCTCCCGCTAAATCTGTAACATGATAATAATACATTTCTTTATAACAATATAGGCTTCCTTCCTGAATCTGCACACGGTTCAGCTCTTTAGCCATTTGAATTACGTCTTCAAAATCCTGGAACTCGAATAATATATCTTCACTGCCCTCAACAGTTACTTGCATTTCAATAAAACCATCCTCAAGGAGCTCTTCATCCATCTGATCCTCCATTGTAACGATCATAACCATTCCCTGAGCCTGCATGGAGAATATCTCCACAGCAACTGTGCCTTGAATATCTACACCAAATTCTTCACTTGCCTCTTCCAGCATCTCATGAAATAGCTGATGCCATTTTAGAGAATCCTTCCAGACATCTTCCTTAGTCAGTCCCCTATCATTCAAGTCATCTAAGGTTAGAAAGATTTTGATTTTATTATAATTCAAACGTTCTAAGCGCATGATAAGCCCCCTGCCCTGAACCAACTCTTTGGTTTAGTGTATGAAACATTGCTCAGTTTGTGAGTCGTCTTATTTTGTATGACTAAAAAAAAGAAAAGACCCGGCAACTTAACCGCCAGGTCTTATGTTATAGGAGCCGTTCTCTAATCCATTCTTCCCACTCATGAGTGGAACCGCCGGGAATAAACTGTTCATACTTCATTTTTTCTTCATTACTAAGGGTATCAATGCCGAATCCCCCAATGCCTACATGCAGCTTCCCATTAGTCTCTGCAAGTCTCTCAGAAAGTTTGAGGGTTTCAGGTACGTTGGACTTCATCGTACAGGATAAGAATACAAATTTTGGTTTAACAATATCAATCACAGTATCAATATCTTCTTCAGCGATGCTTGTCCCAAGGTAAACGACCTCGAATCCCCTTCTGCGCAAAAATAAAGTAAAAATTAAAAGCCCTAATTCATGTGCTTCTCCAGGTCCGCAGACTGCTATCACCTTTGGCAGGACTCCATTATGCGGAAAAGAATGCAGAATCATCCCAATTCTGGATCTTAATATGGATGAGGCAAAATGCTCATGTGCACTAGTTATTTTCCCCTCTTCCCACTGATGACCGATTTTTACAAGAAGAGAGCCTAATATATCAATTAGGACTTTATCTATTGTATAAAAACTGAAAGCCTGATTAATTAAATCATGTGCTTTTGATTCATTAAACTGAAGAAGAGCTTCAAGCAGCTCATTGGCGAGGGCACCAGACCGATCACCTTCCTTATCCATCTGAAGCGGCTCGGCATTTAATTCCTTATTTTCGAGAAGGGAAACAGCCTGGCTTATGGAAAAACCCTGATCCACTTTCCTGATCAGCCATTTTAATACTTTGATATGTTCTTCTGTATATAGCCTGTGACCTGATTCATTTCTCTTAGGAGCAACGATTTGATACCGTCTTTCCCATGCTCTTAACGTTCCTGGCTGAATGCCGAGCATCTTAGATACAGCCTTGATATTATACTTTCCTTCTTCTGTTGCCATGCCCAGCCCTCCATTCATTACTAATTATAAAAAACCGTCGCTAGAACTGTAAAATCTGGATGTGTTATATTTTCAGCCTTTATTAAGAGTAATGAAATGAGTTTCCGGCTTTGCCCCCAGCCGCAAGGGCACACCGGTCGTACCGTAGCCGTTGCTGATCAGAATTGTTGTTTGCGGCAGTACTTTTATCCGCCCCTTCTCATATGGGCTAAGCCCGAAAATATGAATTTGCCCGCCATGCGTATGTCCGCTTAAAACCAGGTGAATATTTTGTTCTTTTTTTATACTGTTAATGATTCTTGGATCATGGCTGACCAGCACCCGAAATCCTCCTGAACCCGCATCTTCAAGTGCGAGGTCGAGCCGATCCCTATCCTTGCTGAGGTCATCTGTTCCCATCAAAATAAAACGTTCTCCTTCATCTGATTCAAAGGAAAGGGCAGTATTATCGAGAATTTTTACTCCGCATTCGAGGAGAAGAGCATCAAGCTGGTGATAATCCACTTCATAGTCATTATTCCCCCAAACGAAATAGACGGGCCCGCATTCCTTTAACCCCATTAGATTTTTTTTTACTCTTTCAAAAGGGACTCCTTTTTCCAAGAGATCGCCGCCGATGATGACCAGGTCAGGCTTCTTCTCTCTAATCTCCCCGATTATCTTTTCTGACACCGTCCTCTTATGAATATCCGAAATAAAAAAAAGCTTTACTTCACCGAAGCTTTCCGGAAATTCAGGAAAAGAAAGCTCTTTATATATAATTCTATCTGCAAATGCCTCCCTAAGCATAAACATTAGTAAACACACACCGCCAATTAAGGCCAAAGCTATTAAGTATTCCATAAATCCTCCTGCCATCAATCGCCTTCAATCAGTCTTCGGCAAGATTGATTTTCTTGAAATCTAAAGAAATAATACCATAAATTACTGAAAAACAGAAAAGGGCCAATGCTTCCCATGGCGAAAGGACTGACAAAACAAAAAAGCCTCCAATAAGCAATAAACTCAGCACAGGCCCAAATAAAGCATCCATATGTTTTGATGACCTCATATTTTTTAAAAGCCTGGCAGTCCACTCGATTATACTTCTAATGATCTCTGCGTTGGCTATAAATGCGATAAGGAAAAAAGTCATTCCCAGGACAAAGCCCGCCGGTTCCAGTACAAAAATGACAATCATATCCGATATGCCCATTGGAATTGACACCGGAAAAAATTTAATAAATAAAATGCCGCTCATAAAACCTGTCATTAGCTTCAGCAAAATTAAAAACACTAAAAATCCCTCCCATACAAAGTGTATGAAAAGGATTTATTTTGTTGACTATATATACATTAATCCTCTGTTATATCAAGAACACGGAAACCGGATTTTTCGAGCCGGCTGATGAACTTATCCATATTATTATTTTTTTCCACCTTCATCACGATGCGGCGGACCAGTTTGTCTGTTTCATCAAAGGTTACAAGGGAAATGATGTGCTCATGGAAATAATGGGCGATTTCGGCTAAACGCGCTATTCGCCCTTCCGCTTCTACCGAAGTAAACGCAATCCTGACACCGGACTTATTGGTGCCGAAGGCGGATTGGAATTGAGCGAGGACATCAAAGCGAGTAACAATGCCCAGAAATTTACGATTATCACCCAAAACAGCAAGTAAAGGGAAATCCTTTAAATCCAGAAGCGTTTTTTCAAAGATCTCATTTCCTTTTAAATATTGCTCCTGATGTGTGGCAATATCCTTTACCAATGTCCCTTCAAGAAAATCATCCTTTGATTTCCCTGACAAAAAGAATTTCTCATATATTCCATATCTCGTAATTATGCCGGCATACTGGTCGCCATCCAATACAGGAAGCCCGTCGATCTGGTGGTCCTCCAGCAAAGCCAGAGCGTCTTTCAATGCTGCATCCTGTCCGATTGTATAACAGGTATGTTTGGGGATCATGATACTTTTCACAAACATTGCCATCACCTCAGAGTAATATTAATTAGACCTGATATTTAACTTCGCCATCACCTCAACTTTCCCCTCTTTTTATTAAAGTAAACAATCATAAAAACACTGCAGTTTTCATAAGTTTCAATGACGCATAAAAAGGAGGGATTATGAATGAATACACTCCGTAAAACCTGGCACCCATATGTAAGCCCCTTTGACCCCTGCACCCCGATAAAGGTCAAAACCTATTCCACTCCTCCAAATCTATATATGGGATTTCAGCGGCCAGGACTTGAACAATTTACACCAATGGAGGCTTTAAGAGCAGGAACGCTTTGGAAGGCTTTCTATGATCCGTGGTACAGTCCCTATGAAAAAGCCAGGGAGGGACAATAGCCATGAAACAATTGCCGGCAGATTACTATCAGCTTCTTGAACAGCTTCAGGCTGTGGATTTTGTCCTTGTTGATCTGACTCTATACCTTGACACCCATAACAATGATACTGAAGCCATTAAGCAATTCAATCACTATGCAAAAGAACGAAAAAAACTGAGAAATGCCATTGAGAGCAAGTATGGTCCATTAATGCAATTTGGACACAGCTATTCCGGTCAGCCATGGAATTGGGATGATGCCCCGTGGCCTTGGCAAGTATAAATTTGGTTCACAGGCGCCTTCTTGCATGAAGGCGCTCAATAGATTAGCGGACTTCCGAAGGGGGCTGAGAAAAAATGTGGGTTTATGAAAAGAAGCTGCAGTATCCGGTGAGGGTAAGCACATGCAATCCCAAACTGGCAAAGTATCTAATTGAACAATATGGGGGAGCGGACGGTGAACTTGCTGCTGCCCTAAGATATTTGAATCAGCGCTATACTATTCCGGATAAGGTCATCGGACTTCTAACAGATATTGGAACTGAGGAGTTTGCCCATCTGGAAATGATTGCAACAATGGTTTACAAGTTAACAAAGGATGCTACGCCTGATCAAATGAAAGCTGCCGGTCTCGATGCCCATTATGTCAACCATGATAACGCTCTTTTTTACCATAATGCTGCAGGTGTGCCTTGGACAGCTTCTTATATTCAGGCAAAGGGGGACCCTATAGCAGACTTATACGAAGACATCGCTGCAGAAGAGAAAGCCAGGGCAACCTATCAGTGGATTATTAATATGAGTGATGACCCGGATTTAAATGACGGACTCCGTTTTTTAAGAGAAAGAGAGATTATTCATTCCCAGCGATTCAGAGAAGCCGTAGAGATTCTTAAGGAAGAACGGGATAAGAAGAAATTCTTTTAAGTATACTTAACAAAAAAGAAGCAGGCGGGCTGCTTCTTTTTCCATTTTCTATGGTGTCATTTATTCTCATGATAAAGATTTATATCATAATTTTTTTTCATCATTTCGAAAACGGTATGTCGATTTTTCCATTCATCTTCTTTTTTCCAAAGATCTTTGCTCTTATCTATAATCTCACACCTAAGGGCATGATATTCTTTTTCTGCTTTCTCCCTTTTTTCCCTCAGAAGATTCATAAGTCCATAAAGGCCAACCGTAAAAACAAGCAAATAGAAATTCGCTGACTGATTGACAAAAGCCGAAAACATGGATGCAAACGAGTAAGAGTATGGCAGCATGACACTCTTATAAATATAAAAAAAGAATAAAAATGAAATAAATACAGTCGCCCACATGGCAATTAAATGCCAGGACTTGAATCGATCAAATTTTTGCTTTCTCTCTACTACTTTCTCAAGCATTTTTCTTGTAGCCTGGTCTGTACGTTCATCAAGCATTCTAATCGGCGATTCCAAAACTCTCCCTCCCTTTCTCAATAATGTATGAGCTTGTACATTATTATATGACTAAGAAGGAGAGACTGCTGCCGCACCTGTTTTCGATCCTTTTATTGCTCAAGCGGAATCTTTAATACCTGGCCCGTTTGTATCTCATTCGAGGGCAAATTGTTGGCTTGCTTTATTTTTTCAATTCCCGACTGGGATTTATAATAGGTCATGGCAATTCTAAAAATTGTTTCCTTCGGTTTAACCGTATGGTAAATAACTTTACCTTCCTTTTTTAATGCTTCCTTTGTCCCGGCTGTTTTGGAAGAGTCTGTAGTTTCAGATCCTGTTTCCTGAACTTCCTTATTAGGTTCAGATCCTTTATCTTCTATATCAGTCTTTTGAGGGGCCTTTTTTTCCTGCTGGACTTTGGCATCTTCTTTTTCTTGAGCACCCTCAGCTTTTTCAGTTATCTCAGGTTCCTGGGATTCCGGTTCTTCTCTGACTTCTATAGTTGTCCCTTTATCTTCATCATTTGTGGCAAAAACCACTGTTTCAGAACCTGTTTCCTCATTTTCTGTATTTAACCCGGCATTGATGCTTTTATCACTGCTTACATATTGATAAATACTGAAAATGGTGATGGGCAGTAGGATAAAAAATAAAGCAAGCAGGCGAATAACAGGGTATTTAATCTTCCAATTACTCTTTTTTCTTTTTTCCTGATGAACACGGCTCCGTGGCGGCAACGCTGATTTTTGCCCGCTATTTTCCGTTTCCAGTTTTCGGTCAATCTTCTTACGGAGTCTTTCAGCCTGATCTCTATAAGGGTCTTCTTTATTCATGTTTCATCCCTTCCTGTAATAAAAAATCATAAGAAGTTTATTTTGATGCTGCTGTTAATGATCGTTAATTACGTTCTCCTCTTCCGCTATCCTTTCAGATTTTTTCAGGAAACGTTTTCGAATAAGAATACCAAGAAGAAAGTCAATCAGAAAATGCATAACAATCGTAACAAGCAAATTATTGGTTATATGATAAATATAACCTATTAAAAAGCTTAATGTAATAATATTTACAAACAAAAACCAATTAAAAAGATATCGATAATGAACAAACGCAAAAATAAGACTTGAGATAGCAAGGCCGAAATGAGTCTGAATGACTCCCCTGAATAGAAGTTCTTCACTAAAAGCCACCACTGCAGCAATAAAAGCAATATGGAGAAAACTGCGATTTTGAAAGATTTTCTCATTTAATCCTCCATCATCATACAATTTTTCCGGAAGAACCTTCATCAAGCCGATATCTATCAGGACAACTGCCGCTCCTGCCGCCGCTCCAATTACAAGAATATTTATATCATAGAATACAAAGAGAACTTGGAATTCCTCAATATTATTAAATAATATTATACTTAGAATTAAAGAAATGGATAAAATAAGCAACTGAGTAAGATAAAGATGAAATAATAGTTCCTTGTCTGTCAATTCCTTAATGATGTCCGCGTATCTTTTTCCCATTTTAATTCACTCACTTGGAATCAGGAGGTATTCTAAATGATTTTTCCAATCATAAAGCGGGTTTTCCTGATTATCTGAATTTGTATTTCTTGTGAATTTTTCAAATCGCAAACCACATATATCACAGCAGAATGGGACTGAGGAATTTTTTTCCTCATCAAAATAGGAAAGTATATTCTCTCTCCGGCATGTCTTCTTGTGTATCCACTTATATACTTCCTCAATGCTATCCCTTTTCAATTTGATCCTGCCTTCATAATAACCCTTCATCTCCTGCAGAATCCTTCTGTAATCGAGTCCAGTTTTGCTTTTCCGCTCAAAAAAGTCATTAAATATTCTCCACTGAACATCGGTTAAACCTGAACGCTGCTTAATTGTCTCTTCAAATGCACCGATATTCAGGATCGCATTTGGGTTTTCTTCTAGCCATTCCCTAATCCAATCAATTTGAGCTTTGTCAGGTAATTCACTTTCTGCAAGCTGTATAGGAAGCTGCTCGTCACCCGGTGCATAGAGCATGATGGCAATACTTTGATTTCCATCCCTCCCAGCCCGCCCAATTTCCTGCAGGTAGGATTCCATCTGAAGAGGCATATGAAAGTGTATTACATACCTGATATTATCTTTGTTAATCCCCATGCCAAAGGCGCTTGTAGCACAAATAAGATCGAGCTGTCCATGAATAAATTGCTGCTGCACAAGGATACGGCTTTCCTGGTCCATTCCCCCATGGTAAGCCATCACTCTTCTGAGTCCCTTGTCCCTAAGCAGATCAGCTGTCTGTTCCGCCATTTTTTTGCTGGAGAAATAAATAATTCCAGGGCCCTCAAGGATTTCAGCAAGCTCCTCAAGTCTCTCTGTTTTTGCACGGAAATTCTCTAACTTTTCTACAGATAGTGCAATATTAGGACGGTCAACGGAGTAAATAAACTCGCTGCATTCCAGTATGCCAAGTGACTTTTTTATATCTGCTTTTACTTCAGGGGTAGCTGTAGCAGTTAAAGCCAGTGTAACCGGGTTCCCTATAATTTTTCTGACTTCGCCAAGCTTTAAATAATCTGGCCTGAAATCATATCCCCATTGGGAGATACAATGAGCTTCATCCACAACAAATAAAGCAATCCGCAATTTCTTCAGCTGAGAAAGTACTGACTCATAATAAAGCATTTCGGGTGAAATAAAGATAAACTTATATTGATTCAAATGAATCAATGCCTGTTTTTTTTCTGAGCGGGATAAAAAAGAATTGAATGCAATTACCTGTTTTTCCCCATTTATCATAAGCTGTTCAGCCTGATCCTGCATAAGAGACAGCAAGGGAGATATAATAATCACCTGGCCTTCAACCATATATCCCGGCAGCTGATAACAGAGGGATTTCCCTGTACCTGTTGGCAGCATGGCAACAGTATTTCTCCCTGAAAGTACTGATTCAATGATCTCCTTTTGTCCAGGTCTGAAGGAAGGATAGCCAAATTTGCTCTGCAATAACGCTTCTAATTTCATTGTCCCTCTCCAAGCTTTGCCATGACTAATCTGATTTCAAAATAATCGGATTCCGGCACCATTTGACGTATTTGCTTTAGTTGTAATGAGGCAGCACTGTTTGCTGCTTGAAGAATCAATTTCTGTTTCCTCTCCGATACATACCGTGTGATATTAAAGCCGCTGTCATTCAGAGCTACCTCCACCACATGATCCTCAATTGTACTTTTTTTCAATTTTCTCGTTTTCGCTATAACATCCAAATCCAGTCCCTGTTTTAGCAATGTGTATGTTTTTTGGGCCGACAACGTTAGCTGAACTTCATTTCCTGCCCCGCACACTAATTTATCGATAAGCGGATATCCGGCAGCATTTTCTCTTACGCTAGCAAGAATATGATGAATGGCTCCGAGGAACTGATGGTGGTAATAATCCTGACTGATTCCCAGGTGTTCTGAAGCCTGAACAGCAGTGAGGCCAATACGGTTATAGCCTGACAGCCTCAAAGTCAGCACAGCAGGATTAATATCCCTTAGCCTTTCGAGGCATTGGCAGAGTTCCCTGTTCAGCACACTTCCTATTTCATTGCGGGCGAATCCAGATGTTCTCAAAAAATATTTCAGCCATTCATGAACATCTCTTTTTCTTTGAATTGGAAGGTATTTTACATTGTCATTATTTAAATGTGATATAACCTGAATTAAAAGAGTAATCCTCTCCCAAAACAGGTCAGCTGCACTATGATACAGCCATCCGTTTAATGAAGACGGTATTGGACATTCTAAAAGAGACCTTTCCAGCTCTTCCTTGCCCTCTGCAGTCAAAATGTAATGCTTTTCATCAGCTGCAGTCATCCAGCTTCTGCTTTCAATCTCTTGTGAAAGATGATCCAGAGCATCCCGGCTTAAACTTCCAAATGTTCGAAAAAGCTGGGTCAGCTGAAATAAATGAGCATCTTGAATGGTTTGGGAAGTTTTTTTTCCATTGAGCAAATGTAAAATAGAGTATATAGTCCTTTGTCCCTGTAATTCTTTAACACAGTACATGATTACAGTTTTCAAATAAGTTCTATCCATTTTTTTCACCTTACGGCCAAAGATTTTAATCTTGTTTTCATAAGCTTGTTCTCCTTCTTCCATTTTATCATGAAAGAAATCGGCAGGCCGTTTTAATTATTTTTTCATAGGGTAAATTATGCCTAAACCCTTGTGTGATAAGCATTCTCAATACATTTTCTATTGAAAAGTTGAACATTCAGTTTTACAATAGATGTGAGGAATGTGTTACCATCATTTTGATGGACGATTAATTGTTTAAATCTTGGGAGGTTTTTTCATGGCAAAGTATACAATTGTTGACAAAGAAACATGCATTGCATGTGGAGCTTGCGGCGCAGCTGCACCGGACATTTATGATTATGATGATGAAGGCATCGCTTTCGTTACCCTTGATGATAACCAGGGTATCGTTGAAATTCCTGATGTATTAGTTGATGATATGATGGATGCATTCGAAGGCTGCCCGACCGATTCAATCAAAGTAGCTGATGATGCTTTTGATGGCGACCCGCTTAAATACGAATAATCCTCAACCATACTCTAACCTTTGTTAAGCTGCTGCTCCCTTTCATCATGAAAGGGAGTTTTTTTGTTAACATTGCATGCATGAACAGAAAAGCAGCGGCACATTTGCCGCTGCTATAAACTTATATAGTATTAAGCTGCGCTTTTAATAACAGCCTGCTTTTCCACCCAAGTTCTCATGCGTGTAAAAATAAGCATGAAAACAATTGAAATGATTAAACCTTTTAAAATGTTGAATGGCAAAATCCCTGTCACAATCATTGTTCTCATTTCAGGCGCTGACATTGCAGGGAAGTTAAGGAAGAATGTATATGCCGGCAGAATTACAAGGTAATTCAGCACACTCATAATGACAGCCATAACCATTGTGCCGATTACAAGCCCAAACGTCATGCCCTTTTTTGTTTTCAGCTTGCTGTACACATAATAGGTCGGCAGGACGAACAAAATGCCTGCGGCAAAGTTTGCAATATGCCCAACAGGAACACCTGTTGCACTCCCTGTCATGAAGTAATCAAGAATATTCTTAATAAGTTCCACTAAGATCCCTGCTGCTGGACCAAAGATTAACGCTGCGATTAATGCAGGAATATCGCTGAAGTCAATCATCAGAAATTGCGGAAACGGCGGGATTGGGAAATTGAGCAGCATTAATACGTAAGAGATGCTGCTTAGCATTCCAATAGCAACCATAGATTTGATATTAAGTTTTTTCAAGTTCCTCTCTCCTTTTTAGGACTATCTCTCCTAAAGAAGAAAGGTTCAGCTAAGCAAAAGTCTTCGCAATAAATAACCCTCAAGCTAATATAACTTGAGGGATAGTTGCAAAGGCACGCTTAATAACGTTCAAAACCTGCATATTTTGAACGTCTGCAGAACCTCCATCTTCTCCCATCCAGACTGTACTGTCGGCTTTGGAATTGCACCAAATCCTGCCCAAATAAACTGCAGAGCTTTTTATTCAAAAACTCTGCTCTAAGGCTCGCGGGCTTAGAGTCAATATTGACCCATCACCGCCGGTCGGGAATTTCACCCTGCCCCGAAGATAGACCGTATTTATTTATACAGATTCATTATACTGAAAAAAAGTTATTCTGTGAAGGGATATGTTCACCTGTCAGGTTTAGATCCATGCCAAAACCCTTTCAGTTTTTTTAGATATAACAAAAAAAGACGGCAATAAGCCATCCTTTATATATTATCCAAGCGGATATTCCTTTCTTTCTCCTTTTGAGAAGGTCATGATGGACTGATACCCCACTTCTTTTGCAAGGTCAATTGCCTTTTCAAAATCTGCACCTACATGTTCAGGAAAGTGCGCATCAGACGATAAAACAATCGGGATATTTTTTTCATGGCATCTCTGAAGAAGACGTTTGTCCGGGTATAGTTCCCCCACTGGTTTTCTCAGACCAGCCGTGCTAATTTCAACACATGTCTTGGATTCTGCCAGCGCATTGGCTGCACGATCATATTGCTCCAGCAAAAATTCTTCGTCCTGTGGAACATATTTAAAAATTTTCACGAGGTCTAAATGGCCAACAATATCGAATAAATTTGACTGAGCCAGAGTAACCACCTGATCAAAATATTTTCGATATACTTCATATAGATCCCGTTTATCCCATTCTTTTCTAAATTCAGCCAGGTCTATACCGAAATCTCCAACCCAATGAATGGATCCGATTACATAGTCAAACGAATAACTATTGATAAACTTCTCCATTTCACCATGTTTGCCTGGTGTGTAGTCCATTTCGATCGACATCTTCACATCTATGTCATTGCTCCAAGCTTCATGAAAAACATTCACATAGTCTTTCATATCATAAAAACGCCTCTCGTTTACCCATGGATTCTGCAGGATGTCTGCTGTCTGGTAGAAATGATATGCATGCTCTGAAATTCCAAAAGATTCAATCCCTTTCTGAACTGCAGCATCTGTGAATTTTTTTAAGTAATCCAGGCTCAACGTGCCATTTTCGAGATGATTATGATAGTCTGTAAGCATTTTTCAAACTCCCCCAGTTTTTTACCCATTATACTTTAAGGGAGTAAAGCGGTGCAATCATTTCTATTCTATTTTTTGTGAATGATTAGAATTTGTCCAATTTTTATTACATCTGAATCAGCATTATTTAAGTCTTTGATTGCTTCTGCAGTTGTATCATGAAATTTCGCAATAGAAGATAGAGTATCTCCTTGTTTAACAGTGTATTCTGTATATTTCTCGGGTTTTATCAATAGCTTTTGACCTAAAAAAATGTGATCAGGATTAATATTATTTAAATCCGCAATATCCCCAGCATTCAGATTATAGTGTGCAGCAATAGACCACAATGTTTCCCCTGTTTTAACTATATGGTAAGTTTCCACGGAATCATTTTTTATTTTCCCTGATTCAACATTAGACGGCCGTGCTGAAACTTCACGCGCATTTTCCTCTTTAATCACAGCATTTACAGCTTGTCCAACTACTCCCATTCCAAATGCAACAGAGGGATCAACTGCATTTATTTTATCAGCTGTCCATGCATGCGTATGTATTTCAAAATGGAGATGCACACCTGACGAGTCACCCGTGCTTCCCATCAGTCCGATTTTCTGTCCCTGCTCAACATTTTCTCCTTCAGCAGAAAAACGTTTTTCCAGATGGGCGTACACTGTTTCAGTTTGGTTGTTATGTTTAATGAATATCACATTTCCGTATGTTTGGGAATAATAAGACCTGGACACAATTCCTGTGTCAACAGCATAAACTGGATTCCCGGAATCCCCAGCTATATCGATGCCTTTATGATGCCCTTTCCTTGTCCCAAACGTGTCTGTAATTACACCATCTGCAGGCCATACCCAATGCTTTGTCATTTCCGGAATTTTTGGCTCCGCAGCTTTAGAATGCTTCCCTCCCAAAAATAACAGACTCACACAAAGAGCCATTATTCCTGCGATAAAGAAACGCCTTATGTAATCCTTCATCCTTTTCCTCCTATGTTGTCAGCTGAAATATCCGTACGAGTGCCTGCCACTGTCCACACTCTCTTTCACCCTATGACAGCTTGTACTCTTTTAGAACAATTAACATAAAGCTCTTAAAAGCACAGTTATTAGTATACTTCCAGCAGCATGGTTTTTATGCAGTCCTGAGGGATTTTTATTCAAAAAAAAAAGGCAGCCACATGGGCCGCCCTCTCTAATTTGGCAAATCTCGTTTATTAGCTGCTACTGGTACCTTTAATTCTTCAGTAAGGTCAAACTTGCCGATTTTATCAACATCTGCATTTTCCAATTTAACTGTATCAAAATTAAAATCTTTTGCCGTAAGAAGTATTGCTTCAATCGCATGAAGTGTTGATTCATCATCAATTATTTCTGATTCATTATGAAAACGGATTAAGAGTTTGCCATCCTGTATTTCTTCTGTTTCAAAATCAATGTCTTCTGGTATGGATGCCTGCAAATTATTTTCAGTCCGGTCTTCCTTCATGGCTGTTAGAGCATCTTTTATAGAGTTGAGATGTTGTCTAAGCGGGACCAGGAATGGTGTTGATTCTGCGCCATTTGGATATAAGAAATAATAAATTAAGTTACCATTGCTATTTTCCGGGATAAATTCCTCTCTATTTCCATAATGGCTAAATTCAACGCCGATTTCCCCTTCAGTCATGAGGTTAATCTTTTCTATATCAAGATTATTCATTATATTGGACAAGACCTTCTCTAAAAGTAATTCTGTCGCGGAAGACATACTATATGGATGATCCGCTGGCACATCAACAGTTAACATTTTATTTTCCTGATCATAGGTGAAATTTGCTTTCAGAGGATAGTAATCATCTAAACCCCATTCATCTTCGGTAAGCCTGCTCATCGTGTCTTCAAATTGTTCAAATTTCGTCCTGGCAGGGTCTTCATCAATTAAAACACTGACGGGTACAATATTTTGCGCATCCTTATCCGGAATCGCATAAGTCAGTACCTCTTTCCCTGCCAAATCTTCTTCATAAACGGCAGTAGGGCTTGATTCTGATGCAACTGTCTTCTTGTTTATCTCATCATTTAATTTCGCTTCCGCTTCCGGCTCAGTTGACAGCTCTGCCTGGTCCAGTTCTTCTGAGCCTTTCTCTTGGGCAATTAATTCAGAGTCTTCCTCTTTCGCTTCCAGAATAGTGTTATTTTCATTGGTTATTTGTTCAGATGAGGTTGATCGGTCCGCTTTCAATTCGACCTGCTTATCTGCAGACTCCTGCCAGCTCATAAGGTTTGGGACGAGAATAAAAAGCAGGAGCAAGGCAGCAGCCGCTGCGATAGACGGCAGGATCCATGTTCTGTTTTTTTGCTTTCCCATCTTCAATTCGATGGCTTGATAAATGTCTCTCGGATCACGATCATCCTTAATTTTAGGCATCTGGCTCAGAAATTCCTTAAGCTGCTCATCGCTCCACTTTGATTCCTTCATTATCCATTCCCTCCTTCACCTTAAAATCTTCCATATGCTTTTTAAGCACCTTTAAAGCACGATGCTGGGTTGTTTTAACCTTGCTTTCGGTCCAGCCTAGTGAATCAGCTGTTTCAGTAATGCTGAGTTCATGTATATATCTCATAATTATGACAAGCCTCTGGTCAATGGTGCATAAATCCAGACAGCGATAGATCAGCTGAATTTCTTCTCTTTGCAAGGCAATTTCTTCAGGCAGTGGGAGCTCATCCTTTACCTGCTGAGTTGACCAGTCAAATTTCTCCATAATCCTTTGCTTCCAGCCCTTTTGTTTGCGAAAGGAATCTATGGCAACATTCCGCGCAATTGAAAAGAGCCATGTTTTTTCGCTGCTTTTTCCTTCAAACCTTTCATATGATTTTAATACTCTTATATAGACTTCCTGGACTAAATCCTCAGCCAGTTCCTTGTTTTTGACCATATAAAAAAGAAATTGAAAAACGTCATGATGGTATTTTTTATAAAGTTCATCAAAAACGGAGTCCATGGATTCCCCTCCCCGTTCAATAAAATAGTCGTTCTCTCTCTAAAAAAAGTTACAGTTTAACTATATTATTATTTCGCAGAAAAGCGCAAGAGCCTGTTTAAGTGCAGGATTACTCCCTTTCCTGCAGAAACCCCGGCCTAATGCATAGAAATACCTTTCAAAAAAAAGGGGAAGGAAATTTCATGCATCTCCTTCCCTAAGCTTATTATTAATTGTTTCCCGTGTATCAAGAACAATCGTCACATTTCTCGCCTTTATCCTTCATTTCGAGGAATAAAAATTGAAAATGTCGTACCATGTCCGGTCTTGCTTTGAACGGTAATATGACCTTTATGAGCTTCAATTATATTTTTTGCAATTGCAAGGCCTAGACCTGTTCCAGATCGGCCCCTCGTTCTTGCTTTGTCCGCTTTGTAAAAGCGTTCAAATACAAACGGCAGGTCTTCTTCGGGAATCCCCGAGCCAGAATCCTTCACTTCAATAAACAGTCCCCGTTCATCACTTCTTTCGATCACTTTTACCTCTCCATTCTGAGGGGTATGCCGGATGGCATTATCAATCAGATTGGTCATGACCTGTTCAATTCTGTCCGGATCAAATTGAATAGGGACACCCTTGCTTTGCAGATCATTTTCCAGACTAATTTCCTTCTCTTTTGCCAGCCCCTGAAACTTCCTTATAATTCTTTGCAGATAGGAATTCACTTCAGTGTCTTCCATTGTCAGCTGAATATGTCCAGCTTCCATTCTGGCAAGATCCAGCAATTCATTCACAAGCCGGCCCATTCTCAGGGATTCATCATAAATGACACTTGCCATTTCTTTTTTCTCTTCGTCCGTTCCGGCAATATCATCGACGATCGCTTCACTATACCCCTGCATCATAGAAATGGGCGTCCTTAATTCATGAGAAACATTCGCTATAAAATCGTTGCGGAGCTTATCAAGCTTACGCTCTTCCGTCATATCCCGGATAACCGCAACCGCTCCTCTTATATATTTATTGTTATAAAGAGGGCTGACGATGATCACCCAGGAACGTCCCTGTATAGAGATTTCACCAATTTGCTCCTTTTCGGTATTTACAGCAAGCTGGAAAAGTTCCATTACTTTGGATGGCACTTCCTCTGTATTATTCTCTATGTCATCCAGTTCATAAAACCAGCTTTGCAAAAACCGCTCCGCAGGAGGATTTGTGATCAGGATCGTGCCATCCCGGTTAAAGGTAATTACCCCATCAGCCATTCCGCTTAGAATGCTTGCCAGCTGTTCTTTTTCCTGGCTTAGAGCATTCATATTGAATTTCAGCTGTCTGCCCATTTGATTAAAAGCCATGGCTAATTCGCCAACCTCATCATTAGTCAGAATCGGAACCTTTGTATCAAATTTGCCTCTTGCTACCTCAAAGGCAGCTTCTTTCATTTTTCTGAGCGGAGCATTAATTCTTGTCGATAAGAAAAATGCAAAGATGGTTGTTAAAATGATGGCGACTCCTGCTGCCAGCAAAATGAACTTGGTCGTTGAACGCAGTGTTTCATGCATGACTTCAATGGATTGATAAATAAAGACGGCCCCTTTGCTGCTGTCACCTTCAAGAGGCACCCCAATTATAAGAATCTTGCTGTCATCATCTGCATCTTCTTCTGAATACTCAGGATTAACAGATGTTACTTTTTTTACAGTTTTATCTTCCGTGAGAACTTCTTTTAAATCATCCTCCTCGGTGAGGTAGGAGATGGGGAGTTTTAATGAATCTGTATGGTTTGGGGAATAGTAGTACTCATTCGGCGAGTTAATAATGACTACTTTGGTAACATCATCGACAAGCTCCCAGGAAATCTCCAAACCGACTTCACGATTATGCTCTTTTAAAATTCTGGTTATTTTATGGGCTGTATTCGATAATCCTTTTTCTGTTTCATTTATATGGTAATTCTCAAAAAACTCAAGCAGCATGACTGTTAAAATCAGCAGTACAAAGGAAACTAATAAAAGAATAGTGCCCCATAGCTTACCTGCAACACTCCTAAAGAGCATCATTCATTGATAACCTCGAACTTGTAGCCCACTCCCCAAACAGTGACAATCATTCTGGCAGCCTGCTCAGAAACTTTATTTAATTTTTCTCGCAAGCGCTTTACATGAGTATCGACTGTTCTTAAATCTCCGAAAAATTCATAGTGCCATACTTCCTTTAGCAGCTGTTCCCTGTCAAAAACCTTATCTGGCGCCTTTGCCAGGAAATAAAGAAGTTCATATTCCTTAGGCGTTAAACTGACTTCTTTCCCATCAGCCAGCACTTTGTGAGCATCATTATCAATCGTTAGATGAGGAAAAACGATTACATCTTTCGCTGTTGTTTCTGTTTGAAGGTAGGTAGTTTTAGAAGACCTGCGCAATAATGCCTTCACGCGAAGCACAACTTCTCTTGGGCTGAAAGGTTTTACAATGTAATCATCAGTGCCCACTTCAAAACCCTGTACGCGGTTAACTTCTTCCCCTTTTGCAGTCAGCATGATTACGGGGGTAGCTTTTTTCTCTCTCAGCTCTCTGCAGACTTCAATGCCGTCTTTGCCAGGCATCATTAAATCCAAAAGAATGACATCGTAATCATTTGCCAAAGCTTTTGACAAAGCCTGGTTTCCATTTTCCGCTTCATCAATCGAATAATTTTCACGCTCAAGGTACATCTTTAATAAACGGCGGATTCTCTCTTCATCATCCACTAGTAAGATTTTTACTTGGTTTTCCATTTTTCAAATCCCCCTAACGTTCAATTAAATAAATAAAGCTTTAATTAAAGCCCTCACTATTGTGAAGTGAAGGCTTGTATGTTTAATATCAGAATTATTATCTTTGAATTTTGAGAACTGTCTAGCTCCAGCGCCTATCCCCTCGAGGTCACAAGCTTGTCTTGTTTCGGCTCCTAGGGACTCGGGGGTCATAAGCCGTTTCCTTTCAGAAGGAAAAACGCCTTCTTACAGGAACCATCTTATGCCTGTCGTCCCTGGGCAGTCGCCTCCACATTTCGGTCAATCCGCCCAAAAAGGCAAAGAACGCCTTTCCGGGAGGCTCGTCTTGTGCTTGAGGTCCGCAGGATGCGGGTCATGCAGACGTTGCCACAGGACGTGGTGTTCTTAGTCTGCGTTCCTTCGTGAGCAAGGCGCTTCCGCTTTTCTTGTTATGATCCGGCGTAGGAGTGCAATCCTGCAATGACCAGGTTTACCGCAACCAGGTTAAACATGATAATGATAAATCCGATTACTGCGAGCCACGCAGACTTTTCACCGTGCCAGCCCTTTGAAAGGCGAAGGTGAAGATAGGCAGCATAAAATAGAAAGGTAATAAGCGCCCATACTTCCTTTGGATCCCATCCCCAGAAACGGGTCCAGGCGATTTGTGCCCATATCATGGCAAAAATCAACGCTCCGAGCGTAAATACCGGAAATCCGATTAATACTGAACGGTAGCCGATCTCATCAACCAAATCCAGATTAATATTTTTTGCAAGCGGCTGAAGCGCAGCTCCAACCCTTTTTCGGAGAATCAATCTTAAAGCAAGATATAGAATGATACCTGAAGCCAATGACCATATAACTGTATTTAGTTTTTTGGCATTAATAATTGCAGGCATTTCCGCCAGTGGTTCAAATTTTCCTTCCGTAATCAGCTTTCCCTCGTTTGGACCGGTTAAAGCAGGCATATGATATTCAAGCACAGCTTCCTGTCCGTTCTTATCGACCCAGTTAAATTCGGCCTTGTAGCCGGAAACTGAAAAGCTTGAGCTTATAATAATAAAGCCAAGTGTACAAACCAAGCCAAACATAACGGCTTCCAGCCAGAATCTCTGTTTACTTTGCTTAGATTGATCGACTGATTTTACTAAATAGATAATACCTGCAGCAAAGCTTACAGCTAATATAGCCTGTCCAACTGCTGCTGTTGTAACGTGGATATGAAGCCAATCACTCTGCAGAGCCGGAATCAGGGGTGAAACTTCCCGCGGAAACATGCTTGCATAAGCGATCATAAGCACAGCAACAGGTAGTGTAAAGACTCCTAAAATAGGTGTTTTATAAATCAAGTAAATCACTATAAAAGCACCTACAAGCGACATTCCAAAGAATGTTGTAAATTCAAATAAGTTGCTGACAGGCGCATGTCCGGCTGCAATCCATCTCGTAATAAAGTAGCCGAGCTGTGCAGCAAACCCGATAATGGTAATCCATAGTCCAATTGCTGCCCATTTGTTTGGCCCTTTGTTTATATTTTTCTTATCCTTTATGGAGCCAGCAAAAAAGACAGTAGCAATTAAATAGAGGATAAAAGCTGTGTATAGTAAATTGCTGCTTATTGTAACCAATCAGATTCCTCCTTAGCCTTTCTTTTCACTTTGATTTTGAAGCTGGTCTTCCGGCACCTTAATTCCGGTTCCGTCCAATGCTGCCTCTATTTCCCTTTTAAGTCCATGCCAGTTTTTATTAGTGTGTCCGGCTACCCACACTTCTCCATTGACACGGCGCAGCCAGATTCTACGATGGTTCCAATAAGACCCTTGCGCAACACCTATCATGAAAATAACACCGCCCAATGCGATAATCCATAGAGTCAAATCTTTTCGGACAGTCAGAGCCGATACATTTTTAGTATCTATGCCTTTAAATGCCATCTTATATTCATTGTCGCCAAAAGGTTCAATTGTCTGCCGGATTGCAACAAAGCTAATTTCTCCATCTGGCTTTTCCGGAGTATACATTTTAAAAACAAAGGCAGGATTATTAGGAACTCTGGACTTTGTAATCGGTTCCCCATTTTCATCAAATTCAAAATCGGGAAAATAACTGACAACCTCCGCTTTATAGCCATTTCCAAGATCATAAACATCCTGAGGATCGTTCAGGTCGACTGTTAAATCACCATATTCTTCACCCGTTTTTTTATTTGTCAAGGCAAAGGACATTTTGTTAAGCTCATTAAGTTTATAATCTACTTGGTATAATGCAAATTTTTCAAACTTCAGAGGTTTATTTACCTTAATTTCAAAGTCCTTAACTTTCTCGAGATCAGCCTCTTCCCCTGCAACTGTATCTCCCTTTTTTTTATATAGAGTCACATTGGACTGATAATTTTTTGCTACCATCCCTGCCTTATCAATCGCTTCTTCAAACACTTCTTTATCTTTCTCTTTATCGTACATTTCAAGGATGAAGCCATCATTTTTAAGGTAGTATTCTCCATTGGTTTCAGGAATGACCTTTGTCTCGCCTTCCCGGATCCAAAGTATTTTGTCAACGTACATGCCCGGTACAAAACGCAGCATTCCTCCGATTAAAAATATGATAAGCCCTACATGGTTAACGTATGGGCCCCATCTTGAAAAACGTCCCTTTTCGGCAAGGATGTTTCCATTCTCTTCTCTGATGCTGTATTTCTTGGATTTTAATTTTTCTTTTGCCATTGTAAATGCCCGGTCATTGTCTTCTGCCTGAGACACCCCAAAAATCCGCTGGCGCAGCAGATAGCTTTCATGACGGCTTACCCTCTGTTTTTTTAGAGCCCTGTACAAAGGGATTACCCTATCCAGGCTGCATATCACAAGCGAAATGCCAATTGAGGCAATCAAAATCAAATACCACCATGAGCTATAAAGGTTATGAAATCCTAAATCATAGTATAATTTGCCTATCCAGCCATATTGATCTTCGTAATATTCTTCAGCAGGCATGATCGGCGGAATATACATTTCCTGAGGCAGAATTGTCCCGAGAGCTGAAGCAATCAGCGTAATGACAATCAGCCAGACTCCAACCTTAACAGATGAGAAGAAATTCCATATCTTATCAATTATCGTTTTGTTATAGGTTTGCGAACGGCGTGCACTTCCCTCATACCGCATATCCAGAAGTTTCTTATCCTTTTCCTTTTCTTCCAATACCTTGCCGCATGACTCACATAGTATTGTACCTATGGGGTTTACATGGCCGCAGTCGCACTTTACTTCTTTCATATATAAAACTCCCCGTAACCTATGGTTTAATCTGTTCCATATAGTTCTTGATCGTATCTTCAGTCATCTCTCCTGTAATATACTTGACAACCTTACCATCTTTATCGATAAGGAAAGTGGCAGGAAGAGGATTAATCCCGTAAGCTGATTGGACCTGGGTATTCTTATCAATGACAATAGGGAAAGATAAATCGTAACGCTCAGAAAATTTATTAACTGCCAAATCTGTTTCTCCTACATTGACAGCCAAAACCTGAACACCCTCATCTTTAAATTGCTTATATTGGTTGTTCATATATGGCATCTCTTTCTCACAGGGCTTGCACCATGTTCCCCAAAAGTTCAGGAAAACACCCTGGCCTTCATAATCTGATAATCGGTGTTTATTTCCATCCATATCTGTCAGAACAAAATCTGGTGCCTTTTCCCCCACGGCAACCTTTTGAATCTTGTCTTTTGTAAAATTAGCGTATAGCGTATATGCCACGGCAGCACCAAGGACAAGCAATATGACAGTTCTCATTACCAGACGCTGCTTTTTCATAAAAAACTTCCCTCCTAAGGCATCCTTTCAGATCAAAAATCGTACATTTAACAAGTTATATGTAACATATGGAAAAAGAATTTAGCCTCATAGCTGTTTACTATTATAGCATTTTTCATCATACCTATATTGTTAACAAATTATCGTAACTGTGACACTTCTATGAATTTTTCAGGGCTAACTATTTCTTCGTCATAGCAAGTGCCCGCAGCTGCTTAACTTCATGGGCCGTAAGTTCTCTCGCATCTCCCGCTGATAACCCCTGCAAATTGAGATAGCCATATCTCTCCCTCTTCAGTTTCAGAACGGGGTGGCCAATGGCTTCAAACATCCTCCTAACCTGGCGGTTACGTCCTTCATGAATGCTGATTTCCACAATTGCTGTCTGTTTTTTCTTATCCATTGATAAAAGTTTGGTTTTAGCAGGTGCTGTTTTTCCATCTTCGAGTACCACACCTCTTTGAAGGCTTCTCATGCTTTCTTTTGAAGGGATGCCTTTTACCTTGGCAACGTAGACTTTTTCAATCTCATTGCTTGGGTGCATTAAAAGATTTGCAAACTCCCCATCATTGGTAAGAATGAGAATTCCGGATGTATCGTAATCCAGTCTGCCAACTGGGTAAATTCTTTGTTTGATGCCTTCAAAAAAATCCGTGACGACTTTTCTGCCTTTATCATCGGAAACGGCAGAAATTACGCCTCTTGGCTTATAGAGAAGGAAATAAACGGGCTCCTCTCTCTCAACTGGAATCCCATCCACTTCAATCCGATCTGAAGGAGATACTTTAACACCCAGTTCCTTCACAGTTTTTCCATTAACTTTTACACGGCCTTCAGCCATTAGCTCTTCCGCTTTTCTTCGCGAAGCAAACCCGGCATGGGCAATAACCTTCTGCAATCTTTCCATATATGTCACCTCAAAGTTTTATTTACAGTATTTCATACTTTTTCACTCCTACTGAATTATGACATAATTCGTCAAGTTTTCAAAGCAAACCATAGTCAAAACAGCTTACATTAAAAAGAGTCTATATTTACTGAAAGTTGGAATTTGGAAGTAAAATAAAAAAGATACCCCAATTCAGGTATCTTTTGTGCAGGAAAATGTATTTTAATGTTACATACTGCCAAAAACAAGTGTTACGATCACAATGGATGCAATGATGCCTGCCAAATCGGCTAAGAGTCCGACTTTGAGGGCATCTCCCATTTTTTTGATTCCTACCGCTCCAAAGTAGACCGTCAATACATAAAAAGTTGTATCTGTACTGCCCTGAAGCACGGAGGCAAGTCTGCCTATGAACGAGTCGGGACCATGGACAGCGATTAGGTCACTGGTCATTCCCAGAGCTGCAGTCCCAGAGATCGGACGGATGATAGCAAGGGGTACGATATCAGGAGGTACTCCAATTGCATCAAGTCCGGGCCTGATCAGATCCATAAAATACTCCAGAGCGCCGGAAGCCCTGAAGACCGAGATGGCTACAAGCATGCCGACAAGAAACGGAATGATGGATACAGCAATTTTTATGCCTTCTTTTCCGCCTTCAGTAAAGCTTTCATAAGTAGGAACTTTCTTAAATGTTCCATATATTAATATAAAGCCTATTAAAATAGGAATTAACCAAAGGGAAACAGCTGACACAATCTCCATCCTAACCTCATCCTTTACGCGTTCTTCGGTAATAGAAATAACGATCTATCATTATTGCGGCCAATGTTGAGCAGAATGTAGCCACTAAAGTGGGACCTACAATATCGGTTGGCGAGGCGGAATTATAATTCATCCGTATTGCAATCACGGTTGTAGGAATTAAAGTAAGACTTGAAGTGTTGATGGCCAAAAAGGTAATCATAGAGCGGCTCGCTTCATTTTTGCCTCCATTCAATTGTTTCAGCTCTTCCATAGCTTTAATGCCGAGCGGGGTAGCTGCGTTTCCAAGACCGAACATATTGGCCATCATATTTGAAAGCATATATCCCATCGCAGGGTGATCTCCGGGCACCTCTGGAAATAGCTTTTTCACAATTGGCCGGAATAACGAAGCAAGCTTTTTCAGCAATCCAGCGTCCTCTGCTATTCTCATCATTCCCAGCCAAAAAACAAGAATGCTAATTAGGCCGATGCATAACGTGACCGCTTCTTTTGCACCATTGAAAATGGCTTCGTTCACTTCATTCATGGTGCCATTTATCATAGCGAAAACTATGCCTATAGCGGTAAGCATCACCCAAATGATATTAACCATTTGTTTTCACTCCCGCAATGGAGGTAAAAAGCCCCTTAAAGTAATCTAATAGCGATTTATCTTCTTTTGCTGGATCATGCTTATAATATAAAGAGAGCTTTTTAACAGGCTGATCTTCAAAATACACTGTTGCATGACCGATGACTTCAGGCATAGTCCGGCTGTCTTCCCACTCTGATTCAGGTTTCTGCAGCTTTATATCAATTTTAAACTTGCCTTTTTCCTCCTTTGAAACAGGGTAGTTGTAGGAATGCTTTAAATAAACTTTGCCTTTATAATAATCTTCATCAATATCCTCTATAACTCCCTTCGGCAAGACTTCCACCATGTCATAGGTTTTAAAAGCTGTCTCATACATATTAATATGATCATTCCAGTCATCGGGTCCGTTTAATGTTACTGCTATCAGATTTAAACTTCCTTTGGATGCTGTTGTTACTAAAGTTCTCTTCGCCCTCTTTGTATAGCCTGTTTTTCCTCCGGTGCAATACTCATATAATTCAGTCAGAAGCCTATTTTTATTTTTCCAAACCCTGTCCCAGCTTTCATTTGGATTTGGCGCTCTATGCACCTTTGTTCCAGCAATTTTTTGGTAGATCTCATTATTCATTGCATACCTGGTTAGCAATGCCATATCATACGCTGTCGAATAATGGTCTTCATGATCATCCAGACCATGGGGGTTTGCGAAATGTGTGTTTTTCATGCCAATCTCTTCAGCTTTCTTATTCATTAAAAAGCCAAATCCTTCAAGGCTTCCGCCAACATGCTCTGCGATTGCAACAGCAGAGTCATTGCCTGAACGAAGCATGAGTCCATAGACCAGATCTTCAAGCTTTATTTTTTCGCCTGCTTTTAGATAAATCGAGGAGCCTTCCGCTCTGACAGCACGGTCACTAACTTTAACCAAGTCATCCATTTTCCCGGACTCTATAGCCAGAATTGCTGTCATGATTTTTGTAATGCTTGCTATTCTCCTCACTTCATTTGCATCTTTCTGGTAAAGGATACGGCCAGAATCCTGCTCCATTAATATTGCGCTCCGGGCACTTACTGAAACAGAAGCTTCTGTCTCCTGAGGAATATACATCATCATCAACGCGGTGACCAAAACCATGGCCAGCAGCCTGCTAAACCTTTTCATTGCACAAAACCCCGTCTCCTTTATGGATGTCAAATTGAGCGAAATACATGATCTCCCCGCCAGGGAGGAGTTCCATGTTTTTCATTTATTTGTACAAGTTTATGCAGGACAAGTAGTGATATGACTATTAAGTTTGTCTTGTCTGGAAGCTTTGGAGGTGGCCTGTCCATCAAAAATAAGGGGAATACTCTTGGTACTCCCCCTCTTACTTATTTCTGCTCCTATTTAGTACGGCTTCCATTTTAACTCAGATGCTTTTAAATACCTGTCCTCCACATCCTTCCAGTTGACAACATTCCACCAATTTTTCACATAATCTCCGCGATTATTTTTATATTGCAGATAATAAGCATGTTCCCATACATCTAAAACCAGCAATGGGATCGTATCCCACTGGGTTAAAAGCATATGTCTTTCCGACTGAAGTATTTCAAGTCTGCGCGCTCTTGGCGACCAGACCAGGATTGCCCAGCCTACGCCTTCTACCTGTTTGGCTGCTTCAGAGAAATGGCTTTTGAACCTTTCAAAGCTCCCAAAGTATTTGTTGATTTCTTTCAGGAGTGCCCCAGAAGGTTTTCCTCCGCCCTCAGGGCTCATATTATTCCAGAATATCGTATGCAAATAATGGCCAGATCCATGAAAGGCAAGTTCACGGGACCAGTGTTTTACCAGACTGTAATCATTATTGTCCCTGGCATTTTGAAGCATCACCTCTGCTTTGTTCAATCCATCCACATATGATTGATGATGCTTATCATGATGCAGCCTCATAATTTCGCCTGAAATATGCGGCTCAAGCGCATTGTAATCATAAGGGAGCGGAGGCAAAATATGCTTACCCGCAGAAATGTACGGTTCATTAATATAGATATTTCCAAGCTGCTGTCTATTAGAAAAGTAATTCTCCATATCGGAATGTAGAGCATCCACTTGTTCCTGCAGCTTTTCCAGGGCTTCTATATCGAGGGGGCCGCTTATTCCATCCATAATTCCGGTAAAATGATCCAGCCTTTGCCACAGTTCACTGTTTTGTTCAACATCCTCCGAGTCTAAAAACTCTCTTAGCTCTTTGTTCCATTTTGTAACTTCCCTGATGTAATCTTCCATTTTACTCATACAATCCCTCACTCACTTCTTTTTATAGCTCACTTTCTATTTGTATGAGTGGAAGTTTGTACGTTTTCCAAAGAACCAGGAATTCTTCACACAAAAAAAAGAACAGCTTCCAGCTGTTCTTCAACATTCCTATTTTGATTGAATCATTTTTGTCCGGTAATCAGTTTCGTAATATTCAAGTTCCTCCCGAATCCTTTGGAATTCTCCTTCCAGCTGCCTGAACATTGTTTTTAAGCTGTCGGGAACTTCCTCATGGAATTGGATTGAGTTTTTTCCAGTATATGCTGAACGGCTATTCTCAAACCAGGCATCATTTTTCGGAGAGAAAAACTCTTCAATGCATTGATGGTAAATCCTATATAATGTCTTTTCGGCAGCCCCCTTTTGGAAGGGTTCGCTTTTTAAAATGATCTTGCAGGTATCAAGCCCTTCTTCACAATAAACCAGCAGTTTTCTGACATGTGAAAGAATGCTTTTATAATAATTCACATTTCCCTGTTTTTCTGTTTCAAGATCTTTAATCGTTGTATTATTTAAGAAATCTTCAAAAGCGGCAACGCTATTACCGAGGAAATTTTTCACATCTTCCATTTGTGATTTAACGATTGAATTCCCCATCCATTACACCCCCGTATTTATACACTGGCTATTACTGCGGTTGAACAATAAAATCTAAAGGTGATCGCAGGTCAAAGGATTTTTTATTCTCCAGCGCTTCAAAAATGGAGGGAAGCCTGGAAAAGTCCAGATCCTGAAAATAGGATGCAAAATCAGCCTTTGAGTTTAGATAAATTCGTTTGCGATGCCTAAAACCCGGGTTCTTTAATAAACATGAAAGAGCAACAAGATCCTTGAACTGCACCTCTCTCGTACCAGCAATGAAGACTGGATTCTGTTCATAGGGTGTGAACTCATTCATGGATTCATCAAAGAAACGGACATATAAAACATGAAAAGTTTTCTCCTGCCCATCTTCTTCGAACACAATCTCGCTTCTGTTAAAAAAGTCCTCCGAAGTGTTCGGCTTTTCTTTTTCAAGCTCGTATCCCCTGCAATGTTTAATCAGCAAGCAAAACCCTCCTATTTCCCCCGATGGTTTTAAGTTAATATGTATAGGAAAAATATAAATCTATTTTACCACACATCCTTTGTAATGTGTCAGAAAACTCAAGAATCTAGCTCCTGGAATTTCTCAAAGAATAAATCTGCTTCTTCCTGGAATGAATCCTCTTCTTCACTAATCTTATCCGGCAGCGGCGGAAGCTCTTCTATGCTTTTAAGGCCAAAATAATCAAGAAACTCTTTAGTCGTTCCATACAGGTAGGCTCTCCCTGTTCCTTCTGCCCGTCCAACTTCTTTAATCAGTGCTTTTGCGGATAATGTCTGAAGAGGCCTCTCTGTCTTGACTCCTCTTATCTCTTCAACCTCTGTCCTTGTAATAGGCTGTCTGTATGCGATGATTGCCAGTGTCTCGAGTGCCGCCTGAGATAAGGAGGCGGAAGATGGAGATTCTACCAGCTTTTTTAAATATGGAGAAAACTCTTTTTTCGTAACAAGCTGAATAGTCCCCGCCAGTTCAACCGCCATAATTCCGCGGCTGCTATTGCTATAGTCTTCAATAAGGCTGTCCATGATTTCACGGGCCTGAAGTTCTTCCACCTCCAGAACATGGGCAATTTGCTTTAGGGATAATCCTTCATCACCAGCAGCAAACAGAAGGCTTTCAGCAATTCCCTTCCAATTAATAAACTCCATCTTATTTTTCTCCTTCCATGGAAGCTACAAAGATATCCGAGAAGTTTTTGTCCTGCTCGACCAGTATTTCTTTACGCTTGATTAACTCAAGTACCGCCAAGAAAGTTACCACTATATGTTCTCTGTCTGATATTGGAAAAAGGTCGGTAAATTTTTTCCTGCCCTTAAAATTCCTTAACTGGTCCACAATTTCAGACATCCGCTTCTCTATGGGAATCTCCTGGCGGGCAACCTTCGCAGAAAGCGGCCTTTGCAGTTTCTTCCTTCTTAATAACTTTTGCAGAGCGCCAAGCATATCATAAAGACTTACATTCAAATCAGCTTTTTCCTGCTGTGAATCATTTACATATTCCGAAAGGTCTGCAGGCGGCTTTGTGTACATTAAACTTCTATCCTGTTCCCGCTCCTTAAGCTCTTCTGCAGCTTCCTTATATTTACGGTATTCAATCAGCCGCTCTACAAGTTCATCCCTTGGATCTTCTTCCATTTCCATTCCAAATTCATCTTCCAGCTCTTCCTCATCATGCTTGGGCAGCAGCATTTTGCTTTTAATTGCCAGCAATGTAGCTGCCATTACAAGATATTCGCTTGCTACGTCAAGCTGAAGCTCCTTCATTGTATGTATATAAATGAGGTATTGCTCGGTGATTTCTGATACAGGAATGTCATAGATATCGATTTCAAGCCGATTGATAAGATGTAGAAGAAGATCCAGCGGCCCTTCGAACGCATCTATTTTTACATTATAATGATCATATTGCATAAATACCCACCAAATTTTCCTAATATAAATTTCCCTTAAACGCCAAAATACTATATCTAGTATAGATTATTCATTAGTGTTATCCAATAGAAAAATAACCCTGATGCCCGTTATGCCCGCAAATTCAATTTCGAACTTTTTGATGCGCCCAATCATTCAGGCAATTGCCTACATACGATGTATGGAAATAAAGATACAGGAGGTATTTTATATGTCTAATGCTGGATTTGGAGATTGCGGAAAAGGGTTTGCTTTAATTGTTGTGCTGTTCATCCTATTAATTATTGTAGGAGCTTCCTGTTGCTTCTAAATTGTTGCGTTTAATACAGCAAATAAGGCTCTTTGCTTGCTGGTCCTGAAAAAAGATGGCATCTCAGAGACCAGCCAGCAGCGCCCAAATATAAGTGTTCAAATGCATCCCCTGTAAAAGCCCGGTCTTATCGCCGGGTTTTTATTTTTCTGATAACCGTTTCCCTATGTTAAAATAAAGAAAGAATTGTCAAGGAGTGAAAGTATGTATCCTGATGAATATATCGAATTCATGGTCCATTTTCATGGTGACCGTGATTATTTTGAATGTCACGAAATACTGGAGGAATACTGGAAGAATACGGATCGAAACAATAAGAGTTCTACATGGGTCGGATTAATTCTCATGGCAGTTTCTTTTTATCATCATCGCAGAGAAAATTTTAATGGTGCCGAACGCACTCTCCGCAAAGGAATCGGCATATTGGAGTGCAGCCCTGCAGATTTGACGGCACTGGGACTTAATGCAGATCATTTGATGAAAGACCTTAAGGAAAGGCTCGACCTGATACAAAAAGGAGGGAAGTACACGAGCGTTAATTTGCCAATTACAGACAACTTGCTTAAGGAAAAATGCATGAATATTTGCTCCTCCAAGGGAATTGCCTGGTGCTCTGACAGCATTCTGCTGGATAAAGAAATTGTTCACCGTCATAAAAGAAGAGATAGAACCATGGTCATTAAAGAGAGACTTGATGCCCTGAATCAGAAAAAAAGGCAGGAATAATGATTATTCGCTGCCTTTTTCAATGTATGATATTGTATTATTTTGAACCTCAATAAGTGACCAGCTCCGTCTCCTGACCTCTCGAGATCAAAAGATTGTCGGGGGTGGCAAGGCGCTTCCTCTTTTCTTAATTAACATCACATTTGTTCAGAAAAGATTCCGTTTCATCAGTTGCAGTTAACGTTTTGCCAGGATAAAGTTCATCCAATGCTTTTATCATTGTTTTTCCTATCCCTTGATGCCGGTGTGACGGGTTAACAGAGATATGCTGAATCTCCATGGTCTGATCACTTGATGTAACACCGACCAGCCCAATGATGTCTTCGCCTTCCTTCCACAAAAACAGCTGCCAATTTTCTTCTGATTCATATTGCTTCATCGTCTGCTGCAGCCTTTTCAAGTCTTTTTCATTAGGCATGAAAGATAAAAGACCCATTGCAATTTTTTCAAATGATTTTTTATATCGAATTAGCATATTAATCCCTCATTATTTGAATAAAAACATCATAAACCATTTTTCCCATTTTTTAATATTTGTAAACTTACCATAACAGTATATGTATTCAAGCTGAATGTTGCTATTTTCGAATAAAAACCGGCTTATTCATTGCCTTAACGCATTTTCTGATATAAGTGGGCTCTAAACTATAAAAAACCAGTAAACCAGTCCCCATCCGATGCTTAACACAAGCAATAAAATAAAAAGAAGCCAATTGCTTTTTTTCATGATTCCTTACTGCCCCCATTTATATATAAATCCTGAGACTTACAAACTATCATTCATTTTACACTATTCTTTCTGATAATTCCATTCTGCTTGCTGAAATAGGCATTTTGAGCTAATGTTTCATTTATAGAAGAATTGAAACTTTTTCGCATAAGAATCGTCTATTTACAGGAAGCCGGTATGAATAAGGCAGACTTATCCTACAAGGCTTACCTAATTTTACACCGGGAGGAAACCGCATGAAATGGAATAAAATACTTGCGCTGTTCATGATTTCACTATTATTAATTATGCCGATACAGGCATTTGCCGATATGGCAGAAGGTGATGTAATTGTCACTCTAGGAGAGAATCTTTCAGAAGAACAAAAAAATATGCTTCTTGCTGAAATGAAAGCTCCGAAAGATGCGACAATCATTACTGTTTCAAATGAAGAAGAACATAAATATCTTGGCAATTATATCTCTAAAGCTTTAATAGGCACCAGAGCGATATCTTCTTCAGCCGTCACAATAGCAAAACAAGGCTCCGGACTTGAAGTTGAAACAAAGAATATCAACTGGGTTACTGATGAAATGTATATTAATGCTTTGATTACTGCAGGTGTAAAAGATGCGAAAATCTATATAACAGCTCCTGCGAATGTTTCCGGAACAGCTGCCTTAACAGGCATCATCAAGGCATATGAAATCTCAGCCGAAAAAACAATTCCTGAAGATGTCAAACAGGCAGCCAATGAAGAAATGGTTGAAACAGCAAAGCTTGGCGATTCGGTCGGAAACGAGAATGCTGCTGCTTTGATTGCCAAAATTAAAGAGGAAATTGCCAAAAACTCACCTGAAACCGATGCAGAACTAAGAACCATTATTGAAAATGCCGCAAAAGAACTTGGCATCACTCTGACTGAACAGGAGACTTTAAGCTTAATAGATTTATTCAATAAGCTGAAAGAGCTTGATATAGACTGGAATCAGGTCGGCGAGCAGCTTAACCAGGCTAAAGACAAAATTTCCAAATATCTTGAAAGTGAGGAAGGCCAAGGGTTTTTAGAAAGTTTAAAGCGTTTTTTTGTGAGTGTAATAGACGCTGTTAAAGCCATCTTTTCTTAAAAAATTAAGCTGCCTTGGCGGGCAGCTTAATTTTTTATTTTTTCATTTATCGGCAGATCTAATCTTAAAATGTCCTCGTATGTTTCTCTTTTAACAACCAGCTTAGCCTCTCCATTTTCAATAAAAACTACAGGCGGCCTTGGGATTCGGTTATAGTTGTTTGCCATGGAATAACCATATGCGCCGGTACAGAAAACGGCCAGGAGGTCTTGATCCCCTGCTTTTGGAAGCGGCAAATCCCAAATAAGCATATCGCCTGATTCACAGCATTTACCTGCAATTGATACCGTCTCTTCCGGTTTATCCAATACCCGGTTTGCCAATACTGCTTCATACTTAGCCTGATAAAGAGCCGGCCTGATATTGTCACTCATGCCGCCGTCCACAGCCAGATAATTTCTTACATTTGGAACCTCTTTTCGTGATCCCGTCTGGTATAAAGTTGTCCCTGCATCTCCCACAAGTGACCGGCCCGGCTCAATCCAAATTTCCGGCATCTTCATTGAATAGTGTTCAGCCTGTTTCTTAACTTCCCCAATGATTTCTTCAACATATTGAGATGCGTGAATCGGATCATCATCTTCTGTATAGCGGATTCCAAAACCTCCGCCTAAGTTAAGCACTTTAGGTTCATAAGCATGCTTTTCTTTCCATTCTGCCATCTTTTCAAAAATTTTCTTGGCAGCCAAAATGAACCCTGTTGTATCGAAAATCTGAGAACCAATATGGCAATGAAGTCCAAGCGTTTCGATCCAGCTTGAATTAAGCGCTTTAAGTAAAGCCGTTTCCGCCTGTCCATTCTGAAGGTCAAACCCAAATTTTGAATCTTCCTGGCCAGTCAAGATATAGTCGTGGGTATGTGCTTCAATTCCAGGTGTAACCCTCAGTAAAATTTTTGTCCTGGCTGCAAGTGATTCACAAAGCTCTTCTAATAATTCCAGCTCATGAAAATTATCGACAACAATACAGCCGACATGATTTTTAAGAGCCATTTCCAATTCTTCTCTGCTTTTATTGTTCCCGTGAAAATGAATTCTTTCAGATGGAAAATCTGCTGCAAGAGCTGTGTATAACTCACCCCCTGAAACTACATCCAAAGAAAGACCTTCTTGATCAACAAGCTGAACCATCGCCACGGTAGAAAAAGCTTTGCTAGCATATGCCACTTGTGCTTTTATTCCAAGCTTATCGAAAGTCTGCTTAAATCCCCTTGCCCTTTCTCTTATTAATGCCACATCATATACATATAAAGGTGTTCCAAATTGACCGGCAAGATCGACTGTGTCCATACCGCCAATTTCAAGATGCCCTTTTTCATTTACCTTCATTGTGCCGTGAAAAAACATGGTTCCCCCTCTTCCTTTTTCCGCAGGAGCCAGGCCAGGTGCCCCTGCCCCCGAGATTAATCAGTATGAAAGAAATAGACAGCTGCGTAAGAGACTGTCTATTCTGTTTCCTTTAATCCTTTATTTAATTAAAAAAACTTTACCATATTTCGTGTATTTCCGCAATCGGCTTTACGCGTATTTCTTATTTAACAGGCTGTTTATAACGATTTTTAGTCTGGACGATGCTCGGCCTGATCTTTGAACCGGGCATGGACCGGCGAATCAGGATTTGGGTTAAAGCCACCGGACTGAATGGAATAAAAGGCCAAAGATATGGTGTGTTTAATGATTTGATGCTTGCAAGAAGAAGAATGGTCAGTGTAAGCCCTACCACCAAGCCTGGTGTATGGAAAATCGCAACAGCAATAAGCAGGCCAAGTCTTACAATTTTATTGGCAATACTCAATTCATAGCTTGGTGTTGCAAATGTTCCAATAGCTGCGAGCGCTACATACAAGATGACCTCTGGCACAAACAAACCGACATCAATAGCAATTTGACCAATAAGTACTGCTGCTATTAATCCCATCGCGGTTGAAAGCGGAGTTGGTGTATGAATGGCGGCAATCCTTAGAAATTCAATCCCGACATCGGCAAGAAACAGCTGGACAATGACAGGAACATTCGTTTCTTCATTTGGACCGACAAACGCAATTCTTTCAGGCAGGAGTGAAGGCTCCAAAACGAACAAAAACCAAAGCGGCAGCAGCACAATCGATGCCAATAAGCCTAAGAAACGAATCCAGCGGACAAATGTACCGACAGCTGGCGATTGTCTGTATTCTTCCGCATGCTGTAAATGATGAAAATAAGTAGTAGGCGTTATAATGACACTTGGTGAAGTATCAACGAATACGATAACATGCCCCTCTAGCAAATGGGCTGCTGCCACATCCGCCCTTTCCGTATACCGGACCAGCGGGAAAGGATTGTACCCCTGTTTCAATATAAATTCTTCAACTGTTTTATCAGCCATGGTAATTCCATCTATTTCAATTGCCTTTATTTCTTTTCTAATTAAATCAACTAAATCTTGATTTGCAACATCTTTAATGAAGCCGATGGCAACATCTGTTTTAGACCTTTCGCCTACACGCATGATCTCAAACCGAAGTCTTTCATCCCTAATTCTTCTGCGGGTTAAGGCAGTGTTTACTATAATATTTTCTACATAGCCATCCCTTGATCCACGGACAACTTTTTCAGTATCCGGCTCCTGAGGGGTTCTGCCGGGATAGCTTCTGACATCGATGACAAGCCCTTCTCCCTCTCCCTCGCCGACAACCACAATTAGGCCTGAGAGCACCTGATCGACCAGCTCATCCATTGTTTTAATGTGCTCAATTGATTGATGCCTCAGCCTGTTTTCAATGATTTTAAATAGGTTAGAGGAAAGTTTTTCACTATCATTGACCCCAACCAGTCCCTCAATGATGGCTATAATGAAACTTGTATCCGTTAACCCATTAATATAATAGAAATGTACATCTTTCCTTAATATCGTTAGCTTTCTGACACCCAGATCGAAGCTTTCTCCCAGGCCGACTCTTTTTTTCATATATTTTTCAATTTCATGTACAGATTCAAAAATGGGTGTCTTATCTTCCTTCGTCTTGCTTTGTGCCATAATAGCCGCTCCTTTCCAATACAAGTTCTACTGCCTTTTTAGTAATTGGTGATCCTGCATCATAATGATCTTTTTTGGACATCTTCCCGATATCGCCAATTCCCACGATTATCGGGACATCCAGCTGATCAAGACAATAAACGGTATCACCATTGATTCTGCCTGTTTCCATCTCGGGAACTCCAAATTTATCAACTCCGTAGGGGGTTAATTCGCCATTATTATCAATACATACATCTACCTTTGTCCATTCGGCCTGTCTTGTTTTTGAGGCAACAGCTATGATTCCCAGAACATCGATATCCTTATGGCACGCAACATATTTCAGCGCATTCTCCCCAGCTCCCTCCCCGATAAACCCGCTGTCATCAAACATGACCAGCACAGGATCATGGGAGACTTTTTTTATCAGCTTGACGATTTGCTGACCGGTTAAGATTGAAGGATTTCCATGCGACAAGGATAAACATCTTCCCCCAATTTCCTTAGCAACAAGCTCAACTGTCTTCCTTGCAAAATCGTCTCCATCTGTTATAAGAATGACGTGCCTCCGTTCATCCATAGCGGTTTTTCCTTTCCGAATCCTCATTTTTCTTTAAATATGCCCAGCCGATTGCTTATTTATTTACAAAATAAATCCATTGAAACAGTGATCCGAACACCTTTCCAAATACAAATGCCATTAATAAAATCGCAATTTTCCCATCCACTCCGATTCTTTTCGCAAGAATTGGAAATACATTCAAAACTTCAGTTAAAGCTGCTGCCAGCATTCCAATAAATATTCCCGAAGCCAGCCCAAGAGGTATCAAAAGCAAGGGTGTAAACTGCATCACCGGATTCCATAAAGTTGCCAGTGCACCTGCCAAAGCACCCATAACAACTGCAGCTTCATAATGATGGATCATCTTCATCGTTTTGGTCAGCTGTGTCAGCCTGGGGATGATGCCCAAAACAGCCAAAAAGGCAACAAAACCTGAACCAACAGCGAGCCCCCCGGCAAATCCAATGATCATTACCAGGACAACATTAATGGTCATCAAGATGCTTCATACTCTCCTTGTTTTCTTTCAATGCAACATAATTATCAAGATCCAGCTGATAATTGAACATTTCTACTTCCAATGGGCTAGGCTCTTCATTAAGCCGCTTCTTAAAAACATGATTAAAGAATATGATCATGCCAAGCCCCAGGCCTATTGAATAGGGAATTTGAAAAATGAGGGGCTTGCTGTCCACTTCCCCAGTTATGAGAGTGTAAATTCTAAGCTGTACAGCCTGCATACTCACGTCTTCATGAAAATTCATAATAGCCAGGGCAGCACCAATAAACAGAAGCAGCCAAACCAGCAGGAAAAGAGGGAATGATACTTTTTGCTTTTTTGTAACCACCTCAACTATCGCTTGAGCCGGCCCGATCGACTGGACTTCCAGGTTCGAAAATAATTGGGTAATGGCGCGAATTACTTTCATAACGTCAATTATCACAATATTCCGGTCATGCTCGCTTACTTTATAAAGCGGAAGTGCACAAAGCTTTTCATAAATGTCCTCATCGGCAATGACCTGTGCGATATCTTTTAGCAGTATTCTCTGATTGGGCCGTATTTGCAGACGGTGCCGCAAGCGAATATAAACTGTTTTTTCCAAAGCGCTCACTTCCTACAAAGTGATTTCCTTTACATCAACTTGTTACGCCTATTTAGAGCGATTCCGCTTTTGTGTCTATATTTAGTATGAGTTACATATATTAGCTTCATGAACTCCAATAATTGGCTGTTTAGAAAAACAATAGATATGGGGATCTAGACAGTTATCTATGTGTTTATACTTTATGCAATTTATTTTGAAAATAAAAAAAGAAAGACCGGATGGATTTAAATATCCATTCGGTCTTTCATTTGCTGGAGTATCTTTTTTTCAAGACGCGATACCTGGACCTGGGAAATACCAAGCCTTGCTGCCACTTCGGATTGGGTCTGATCTTTATAGTAGCGCAAATAGACTATCAGTCTTTCCCGCTCATCCAATTCGCGGATCGCTTCTTTTAGAGCTATCTTATCAAACCATTTTCCTTCATTCCCATCATCTATCTGATCGAGCAGCGTTATGGGATCCCCGTCATTTTCATACACTGTTTCATGTATTGATGAAGGAATCCGGCTTGCTTCCTGGGCGAGGATAATATCTTCCGGAGAAATTTCCAGAAACTCGGAAAGCTCTGTAACTGTTGGGATGCGGCCAAGCGTTTTTGATAGCTCATCTTTGGCCTTCCTGATTTTATTGCCCATTTCCTTCAATGAACGGCTTACCTTAACCGTTCCATCATCGCGTATGAATCTTTGGATCTCTCCAATAATCATTGGAACCGCATAGGTTGAAAACTTTACATCATAACTGAGATCAAATTTATCAACAGATTTCAACAAGCCGATACAGCCAATTTGGAAGAGGTCATCCGGTTCATATCCTCTATTCAAGAATCTTTGGACGACAGACCAGACAAGACGCATATTTTTTTGAACAATTTTGTCTCTTGCACCCTGATCCCCGCTTTGGCTTTGCTTTATAAGCTCCTTGACTTCATTGTCCTTTAAATAGGTTTGGCCCTTCTCTGCTTTAACCTCCACATCCATAGCAAGACTCCCTTAATTGCATAGCATTTTACTATTTGATAAATGCTTCCTTAATCGGATCTCTGTGCCTATTCCCGGCTGCGATTTGATTTCGATTTCATCCATGAAATTTTCCATGATGGTAAAGCCCATCCCTGATCTTTCCAGTTCAGGTTTTGTTGTAAATAACGGCTGTCTGGCCTCCTCCACATCCATAATTCCATGGCCTTTATCCTTAACGGTCAAATCAATAAATCCATCTTCAATCAGGACAGAAATATAGACAATCCCATTAGGATCATTTTCATAGCCGTGAATAATGGAGTTGGTTACAGCTTCGGAAACGACAGTTTTAATTTCTGTCAGTTCATCCATCGTTGGATCAAGCTGGGCAATAAAGGCAGCAACAGTAACACGAGCGAATGATTCATTTTGGCTAAGTGCGCTAAATTCGAGGTTCATCACATTTTTCATAATTCTAGGCAACCCCCAATCTTTGCAGTGCGTTTTCTTCTGTCGTTTCTAAACGGATAATCTTAAATAAACCCGACATATCAAATAGTCTCTGCACTGCTGGAGAAATCGCACAAACAACCATTTCACCATGCTTTTGTTTGATTTGTTTGTACCTGCCCAAAATAACTCCCAACCCTGAACTATCCATAAACGAAAGCTGCTCAAGGTTCAAAATAATATGATTGATGCCATGATCTTCAATCGCCCTTGCTGCCTGTTCACGCAGCTCATCTGCAGAATGATGGTCGAGCTCCCCGCTTAAACGAATACATAAGACATCATTCTTCACTTCCAAATTAATGTTAAGACTCACTACCTTAGCCTCCTTATCTGGTATCCGGAACTGAAAAAGCCGCTAATGCTTCATGCTTTTCCTGCGGATAGGATAAGCCGGAACCTCAAAAAATTCCGGTATCCGCCCTTATAGTGAGTCAATTTCGATGCCCGATGTTTCATTTCCTTCCTGGAGACAAAACTAGTGCATTTTCGCTAAAAATAATTAACATTAATATTCTTTTCGACAAAAATGGAATGGTATTTATTCTGCTTTTGAAAATAATCCCATTGATCTCTTAAACAAGGTCCACCATGATGCTTCCTTACTATCTTCTTTAGCAACCAGAGGGCTTTCAACTAAAACTTTTCCATCCTTTTTCAAGGTTAATGTTCCGATTTGATCGCCCTTTTGGACAGGTGCCTGAATATTATTATTTAAAGTGACTTTTTGTTCAATTTCCTCAATGCTTTCACCTTTTTTAGTTAATAGGGAAATCGGTTCGCTTGTCAGGGCTTCAACCATTTTCTTCTCCCCTTTACTTACTGCAATTTTGCCAAGTACGTGATTTCTTTCATACATTGGGTGTGTCTTATATTGGCTGAATGCATAGTCGAGCATTTTAGTCACCTGGGCATTGCGTTCTTTCGAAGTCGGTGCGCCAAATACAACTGCTATCACCCGCATGCCATCTTTCTCCGCTGTTGCTGTCAGACAGTATTTTGCTTCAGAAGTAAAACCTGTTTTAAGTCCATCAACTCCTGGATAAAAACGCACAAGGCGGTTTGTATTGACAAGCCAGAATTTTTTATCTGTGTCCTCACGAAGATAAGCTTCATATGTGCCTGTAAACGCAGTTATTTTTTCATATTTAAGAAGCTCTTTCGCCATAATTGCCATATCATGTGCAGTACTGTAATGTTCCTTAGCTGAAAGGCCTGTGGGGTTTTGGAAATTAGTATTCTTAAGACCTAATTCCTTTGCCTTTTTATTCATCATTTCAACAAAAGCTTCTTCTGAACCGGCAATTCTCTCAGCCATTGCAACGGACGCATCGTTTCCGGAACCAATTGCGATTCCCTGCAGCATTTGCTTTGTGGTCATTTCTTCACCTGGCTCGAGGAAGATTTGCGAACCGCCCATGGATGCTGCATACTCGCTTGTCCGGATTTTCTCATCCCATGACAGCTTTCCTTCATCTATAGCTTCCATGATTAAAAGCATTGTCATTACTTTAGTCATACTCGCAGGCGGAAGCTGTTCACTGCTATTTTTTTCATACAATATCGAACCGGTATCACGTTCGATAAGAATTGCGGATTTCACATTATCCGCTAAATCTGCACTGCTTTCTCTTGCAAATCCTGAAGGAACAAAGATTGTTGCCATTAATAATGTTATTAACATTAATGAGACGAGTCGTTTCATCACACAATACCTCCATTCTTTATAGCCTCCATTTTTTCCATTCAAAGAAAATTTATACAGTTAAGGCAGATTAAAAATAATAAGAGAAGACAGCACCACAGCAAAAAGCCGCCAGACATAAAGTCCTGGCGGCTTTTTGCTGCTATATTATTCAGTTATTTCCTCATGAATCAATATTGGAGCCGGTACTTTTTCAGTCGACATAGTAATGTTTTCATAAAGCATATTTCTTACTTCTTCTACATTTTCAAAGTTGCTGTAGATGGTTACAAGAGATTCACCCTTTTGTACCTGGTCCCCGATTTTCTTTCTTAACATAAGGCCGACAGCAAGATCGATTTCGGATTCCTTGGTTGCTCTTCCTGCTCCCAAAAGCATGGCTGCTGTTCCAATTTCATCTGCTATAATCTCAGATACATAGCCATCCTGCTTAGCTTCTAATTCAAATGTATATTTTGCCTGAGGCAATTTTTGCGGATCATCAACAACTGAAGCATCTCCGCCCTGAGAGCTTAAGAATACTTTGAATGTTTCTAAAGCGGAACCATCTTTAATAACATTCTCAAGCTTTTCACGCGCTTCCTTCAATGAATCCGCTTTTTTCGCCAAGAAAACCATATGGCTGCCCAAGGTCAGGCAAAGTTCTGTCAGATCTTCAGGACCTTCGCCTTTTAATGTATCGATCGCTTCTTTTACTTCAAGGGCATTTCCAATTGCATAACCCAGCGGCTGGCTCATATCCGATATAACTGCCATTGTGTTTCTGCCAACATTATTTCCGATTCGAACCATCGCTTTCGCTAATTCACGGGAATCGTCAAGCGTCTTCATGAATGCGCCAGCGCCTGTTTTAACATCAAGGACAATGGCGTCAGCACCTGCAGCGATTTTTTTGCTCATTATCGAACTTGCAATTAGAGGAATGCTGTCAACTGTAGCTGTAACATCGCGAAGTGCATACAACTTTTTATCAGCTGGTGTTAAGTTGCCGCTCTGTCCAATTACTGCAATCTTATTTTGATTAACAAGCTTAATGAATTCATCATTTTCAATTTCTACATGGAAACCTTCTACCGACTCAAGTTTGTCGATGGTTCCGCCTGTATGTCCGAGTCCCCTCCCTGACATCTTCGCAACCGGAACACCCACTGCCGCTACAAGCGGTCCCAGGACCAGTGTTGTTGTATCGCCAACACCGCCAGTTGAATGTTTATCTACTTTAATGCCTTCTATTTTTGATAAGTCGATTTGATCACCGGATTCTACCATCGCCATAGTCAAGTCGGCTCTTTCGTTCTCTGTCATTCCCTGGAAAAAGATAGCCATTGTTAAAGCACTTACCTGATAATCCGGGATTGAACCGTCTGTATATCCTTTAATGACAAACTGAATTTCTTCAGTTGTTAACTCAAGTCCATCCCTTTTCTTTTCAATAAGATCCACCATTCTCATAATCAAACACCACTGCTTTCATTTATTCTTTTCTTATGGCTCTAATCTAATCGATTGTTGTTTTTGATCAATAAGTCAGCCCGTTGATTTCCGCTACGGACACTTGCTTTCCGCGGGGAGGAACGAGAGCCTCCACCCGCAGGAGTCAAGTGCCCTCCGCTCCAATCAACTCAGTAATTAAACTAAGTTAGCCGCATAGCCTCCAGAATCAACATGCCTTAAGAAATCTTATACACCAAGTTCCTTAACGATTGCTTTCACATAACGAAGGAAATCGGCTTTGACTTTCTCAGTTGTTTCGATTACTTCTTCGTGGTTTAGCGGCTGATCCAGGATACCTGCAGCCATATTTGAAATACAGGAGATTCCAAGCACATTCATTCCTGAATGCTGTGCCACAATGACTTCTGGAACAGTTGACATGCCGACTGCATCTCCGCCAATTGTTCTCAGCATGCGAATTTCTGCAGGAGTTTCATAAGTCGGCCCCGTATTGCCGACATAAACTCCTTCCTGAATCTTCAGGTTTAGCTTATCGGCAATTCCTTTTGCAAGTTTTCTTAATTCTTTGGAATATGCTTCTGACATATCCGGAAAACGCGGACCCATGCGGGAATCATTAGGACCAATAAGCGGATTGCTGCCCATATTGTTGATATGGTCTGAAATAAGCATGAGATCTCCAGGTGAATAGGTTTCATTCACTCCGCCTGCTGCATTTGTAACAATCAGCTTCTCAACACCCATTTCATTCATAACTCTTACAGGAAAGGTTACCTTATCAAATGAGTATCCTTCGTAATAATGAAAACGGCCTTGCATAGCAACCACTTCAATGCCGTTCAAACGTCCGAAAACCAGCTGTCCAGCATGGCCCTCTACCGTTGATACAGGAAAATCAGGGATTTCGTTATATGGGATTTTAACCGGTTCTTCAATTTCGTCTGCCAGTACTCCGAGTCCTGACCCTAATATCAGCCCAATCTTTGGCTGCCCAGTATATTTATTTTTAAGAAACTCAGCCGCATTTTGAATTTTGCTATAATTCATCGTCATTCTCCTCATCTGTTTTTATATTGCGTTATTTCAATTGTTTTAAAAAGCTTTTGCCAAAAGCCGGCATCTTTACATTAAAGTTATCAGCGATCGTTGCTCCAATATCTGCAAAAGTTTCGCTAATTGGAAGCTCTTGCCCTTCCTTCATGTCTTTTGAGTAAACAAGAAGAGGAACATATTCACGTGTATGATCTGTACCATGATGTACAGGGTCATTCCCATGGTCGGCAGTAATCATTAATAGGTCGCCGTTCTGCATTTTTTCAAATACTTCAGGCAGGCGCTCATCAAATTCTTCAAGTGCTTTTCCATAGCCTTCTGGATCGCGTCTATGCCCAAACAATGCATCAAAGTCAACAAGATTCAAAAAGCTCAGGCCCGTAAACTCTTTTTCAAATGTTTCAATCAGCTTATCCATTCCATCCATATTTGAAGTTGTGCGAATGGCTTCAGTCACCCCTTCACCATTAAAAATGTCGGAGATTTTGCCGATTGCCAATACATCGAGGCCGCTGTCAGCCATTTCGTTCATTACTGTACGGTCAAATGGCTTTAACGCATAATCATGTCTATTGGATGTTCTTTGGAAATTTCCCGGCTCTCCAAGGAATGGTCTGGCAATCACTCTGCCGACCATATATTTTTCATCCAGCGTCAGCTCGCGTGCAATCTTACAGATTTTATACTGTTCTTCGATTGGTATTATATCTTCATGCGCCGCGATTTGCAGTACGGAATCTGCTGATGTATAAACAATCAAAGCGCCGGTTTTCATATGCTCTTCCCCGAGTTCAACTAGAATTTCCGTTCCGCTCGCCGGTTTATTACCGATTATTTTTCTCCCCGTACGGGCTTCAAGTTCAGAAATCAATTCCGGCGGGAACCCGTCTGAAAATACCCGAAAGGGAGTCTGGATATTCAAGCCCATGATCTCCCAATGTCCAGTCATTGTGTCTTTTCCGTTAGAAGCTTCCTGCATTTTTGTGTAAAATGCCATTGGCTTCTCTGCTTTTTCGATTCCTTTGATTTCACTGATATTACTAAGCCCAAGTTTGCCCATATTCGGCATCTTCAGGCCATTCATTTTTTCTGCGATATGGCCGAGCGTATCAGCACCTTTATCACCGAACTTATCGGCATCTGGCGCTTCTCCAATTCCCACTGAGTCCATGACGATTAAAAAAACACGCTTATATGTATATGCAGACATATGATAACCTCCTAATTATTTGAATACGGTTACAAAAATCATATTCGTATAGTACCCTTTTTAGGTTTATTTAACACTGATTCTCTTGCTGAAAGAAAAGCGGAACGACTTGCCCAGCCCATGCACCTCAAGGAGGCAGGCGAAGGAGCTGAACAGTAAAAAAGAGAAATTCTTTCATTTAAATAAATATATAGATAGCCTTTTCATTCGTCAGAAGTCTGACATCTATATTTTACATAATAAACAGGTAAAAAGACAAGAAAAAGCTGCCTATTTTTCATGGCAGCTTTATGACATTTATATTTACTTATACAATTAATGCTTTAAGCACGCGGATGATATTGGCTGTACACATCTTTAAGACGAGTTTTGGTTACATGCGTATAAATTTGCGTGGTTGAAATATCGGCATGTCCAAGCATTTCCTGGACTGCTCGTAAATCAGCACCATTTTCAAGGAGATGAGTAGCAAATGAATGTCTCAGCGTATGTGGAGTAAGTTCCTTCTCGATCCCTGCCTCCTGAGCCAGCCGCTTCAATATTTTCCAAAATCCCTGTCTTGAAAGACGTTTGCCGTGATGATTTAAAAATAACGCTTCATCTTTATGCTTTTTTGAAGCAAACTTTCCTCTTCCTTCATTTAAATACATTTCAAGCGCTTCGGAGGCTGTTTTGCCGATAGGCACAATCCGTTCCTTGTTTCCTTTGCCTAAACATCTTACAAAGCCCATCGTTAAATGCACATCACCTATGTTCAGGCCTATCAGCTCACTCACGCGAATACCTGTAGCATATAAAAGTTCAAGCATGGCTTTATCGCGCAAACCAAAGTGATCCTTTATCTCTGGTAAATCCAATAAAGTTTCCACTTCCTGCATGTTTAATACTTTTGGAAGCGAACGTTCCATTTGCGGTGTTTCTATATGAACAGAAGGGTCATGGCCAACTGCTTTTTCGCGGAGCAGAAATTGGTGAAAGGCCCTTAAAGAGGCTATATGCCGGGCCAAAGTTTTTGAGGATTTGCCCTGTTTTTTTAAAAAACCGAGAAATTGGACAATCTGCATACGCTGCACACTCTCAAGGCTTGAAATCTTCTCTTCAGACTTGAGATATTTCAGATAACTTTTCAAATCTCTTTCATAAGATACAATTGTATTTTTGGCGAGGCCTTTTTCTACAAGTAAATAATGAATAAAGTCTCTTAATTGATCATCCATATGATTGCATTACTCCCCATTTAAGTAGAAAAGAATTAACCGGTCCAGCCAGCTCGCATCTTCATCCGTTCCGCTCGCCGACACCTTAACAGCCGCTCCCTGTGGTTCGTCATAGCGGTGATAATCCTGGTATTCTTCGTTTAACCACATAATACCATAATAAAAAAGGATTGTGCATCCAGTAAAAATGACAAATACTTTAATGGTCTGAAAAGCCATACTCAGCCAGGATTTCATTGTTTGGTCCTCCATAACTTTTAATAAAAAGAAAGATTTAGAAGCTTACTATTATTAAAAGGTATGCCATTTTGGACAAGAATTATACCTGAATCTGCATAATAGGCGTTTCTTCAGGGCACATTCCTTTATAGCCAGGCTATTCTAGATTATTGTTTTTCCGCTGAAAAAAGCAAACTATATAAAATTAAATCAAAATAAAAAGCCCATTCTAATGTTAGAATAAGCTTTGTCAATAAGTATTAGTTTCCTTCTGCTTCGTTGTCTGTCTGTTTATCCTGGCAGCGGTAGCAGATGCCATGAAACGTAAGGCGGTGATCCTTTATTTTAAAGTTCCAGCGGCGTTCAACCACTTCCTCTACGTCTTCAAGCAAATCTTCCTGAATTTCATCAACAGCTCCGCACTCAATACAGACTAAATGGTGGTGGAAATGGGCTGCCCCTTCCTGACGCAGGTCATAACGGGAAACTCCATCACCAAAGTTAATTTTATCGACAATTTTTAGTTCAGTCAGCAATTCAAGTGTTCTATATACAGTTGCCAAGCCTATCTCAGGCGATTTCTCTTTTACTAGGAGGTAGACATCTTCCGCACTTAAATGATCCTCTTCGTGTTCTAACAGGACGCGAACTGTTGCCTCTCGCTGTGGTGTTAGTTTGTAGCTGGATGAATGCAACTGTTTTTTTATTCTTTCAATTCTGCTTTCCATACCGAAAGTCCCTCCCTCGCCACTAACATTCTCATTATAACAGAAATAAGATCACATTCAAAATAAAATAATTATAAATAACAGATAAAAATTAATTTTATATAATAATTATTATAATATACTTCAAAAGATTCTTATACCTCTTTATATGTACCCTATCTTTTTGTTTCTACCCCTTTTCCTGTACAAACAAAAGGCAGAGCCGCCCGCTCTGCCTTTCGCAATGATTCATATATTTAGGATTGGATTGAGTTGACAACAGACTTCATTAAGACAGGCGAGATAAACGCCTCCACTCCTGCTGCAGCAATTAAAAACAGAATGGCTACAGCAAAAGCAATCATATATCTTCCAAAAAGAGGCATCATGGGCTGACCTGCTTTTTTCATAAATTGTCTTCTTATCATTTTTAAAGAGAAAGAAACAGCCAGAGTTGCAGCGAGAATAAATATAGGTATGATGATCAGATTCTGGGGAAGGACAGATACGAAGGAAAGCAAAAATCCTTCCAACCCCATTTGGTTAACGAGAAAACCAACAGTAAAGCCAACCACCATCCCTTTCATAAATAGAAGTATTAGAATAACAGGCAGTCCAATTATGGAGATTCCCAAAATCCACATCAGTCCTATAAATTTTGTATTATGAAAAAAGCTCTGTTTGAATAATTCATCTGCTGCTGCAACATGTCCATCTGATACTTGGCCAAAAAACTGCGACAGATAATAAAATAAATCTTCTTTTTGTGTAAAGCTTAAGCTATTTACAACGATAGCCCCAAAAATGACACCCATCAGGAATAGCACAATAATAAATAAATAGATTGAGGAATGTTCGCGAAAGTGGGCTGCTGCAGCGTTCTGGTACATTTTTTTCTTCATTGCTCTTCCTCCTAAAACAAACAGATTGGATATTAAATTGTATGCCTGTCCCAGATTTGTATGACAATGAATTGGATAATTCCCCAATGAAAAAAAGTCTTGAATATTCCAGTTATTTCCGCTATAATTTTCAAAATTATTTAAATTGTCACAGGAGGGAATAAGAAAATGGATCCGATTTTAAATGAGTTTCCAGAGAGAATTGAAACCGAAAGACTTTATTTGAGACCTGCCTTGCCCGGAGATGGAAAAACAGTGCATGAGGCCGTATCAGCTTCAGCTGATGAACTTAAAAAATGGCTTCCTTTTGCACAGAATGAACAATCAGTGGATGAAACTGAAGCTGGCATCCGCAAATCTTATGCCAAGTTTATACTTAGGGAAGATTTCCGTATCCATATATATAGGAAAGAAGACGATGCGTTTATTGGCTCTACTGGCCTGCATCGTATAGATTGGGATGTCCGTAAATTCGAAATTGGCTATTGGGGAGATTCGAGGTTTCAGAAAAAAGGATATATTACTGAAGCTGCTGAAGGTTTGGCGAAATTTGCCTTTGAGCATTTCCAAGCGAATAGAGTGGAAATTAGATGTGATCCGAGAAACATAAATAGCAGAAGGATTACCGAAAGGCTGGGGTTCACACTTGAAGGAATACTTATTAATGACAGTCTAAGCGCAGATGGAACAGAGCTTAGGGATACATGCATTTATGCTAAAGCACCTAAAAAACATAGAGCCTGATGAGCTCTATGTTTTTTAGGAATCCATAATTTTGCCGTACTTTCCCCCGCCCCCTGCCTTTAAGTTTAATGTTCCTTCACGCGCCTTCCCAATAAGCCTGGCTGTTTTCTCAGGTATTACTTTGCTTATTTCTGATAAAGGAACATCATGAAGAATGGCCATTTCAGTGCCGAAATGATTCAACATCTTCTCCAGCATTTTCGGGCCTAACCCTGGAATGAATTCAAGCGGTACCTGATGAATATAAGGAGGCCGTTCAACAAGCAATTCTCCAGATGATTTTAGTTCAGAGATCCTGTCAGCCACGCCTTTGATAAATTTGTGGTGACCGCAATTTCTGCATTTACCATTTGCTTCATCGAAGTGGCCAAAACATTCAGTGCAAACAGTCTGATGGTATTTTCCAAGCATCGGATCAAGCCCGAAATTGGTTTTCACTTTGCCTTTTTCTTTTCCAGTCAAAGCCTTCTTCAGGTCAGCAAATGCTGGTGACTCCATTTCAAGGATTTGATATTCTCTCGCGATCTTTTTTAGTGAATGGGCATCTGAGTTTGTTAAAAAGGTATATCTGTGAAGTTCAGCTATTTGGTCAGCCATCCCAGTATCTGCACTGAGCCCCAGCTCTATTGCATCAATTAAGCCAGGATCAAACACCTCTGACAGCGACCGCTCTACCCCTTTCCCGAATAAACTTTTAAATGGGGTAAAAACATGGGCAGGAATAAAAAGCCCATCCAGTTCCTTCACTTTTTCCTGAAGCATTCTGCCTGAGGCATAAATTCTCTGTGAGCTTAACGTTATGTTCTTTAAATGTCCCGATAGCCAGGCTGAGAAAACCTTCATGGCTGAAAGTGTCGGAAAGAAGCAAAGAACATGAATTGGGCCTTTACAGGATTCATCATATATTTCAAGTTCTGACCCGGGTATAATCGTTAAATCTCCATATTGAAGTCCCCCGTACCTATGCTCAGTTATAAGGCCTTTTTGGGACAAATCCTCGATTTCAAGTATGACTTCAGGAGAATGACAATCAATAATTCCGATGATATCAAGCCCTTTTTCATTTCGGGCATGCCTGATGATATTTGTGAAGGTTAGGGATTTAGCGCCTGTTATTTTAACAGGCTTTCCCGTAAACGTACGTCCAATATGGATATGGAGATCAGCAAAAAAGCGCTTCATGCTATTTTTTCAGCGCCTCTTGCAGCTGCAGATATTGGATAGCATAAGCTGTTTTCGCATCATAAATTCTTTGCTGCTTCAGCAGGGATATTGCTTCATCAAGCGTTACTTCCATAAGATTCACAAATTCATCTTCATCAGGCGAAGCGGCATTTTCTATTTTCATAAGTCCCTTTGCTATATATAAATGTACCAGCTCATCGGCAAATCCAGGAGAAGTGTAGAATGAGATCAGCCATTCCATTTCCGTGCAGCCGTACCCCGTTTCTTCTTCCAGTTCCCTTTCTGCACAAACTCTGGGTTCTTCTCCTGTTTCAAGCTTTCCGGCAGGGATTTCAGCAATAATCTTATCCAGCGCTTTCCTATATTGTTCGACCATCACTATTTTATTATCTTCTGTTACTGCCAATACAGCTACTGCCCCGGGATGTTTGATAATTTCCCGCTTCGATGTTTTGCCATTCGGCAGCTCAACATCTTCCACTTGCAGACTAATGACTTTACCAGTGAAGATTTTTTCCGTATTAATCGTTTTTTCTTCTAGGCGGCTCATTGTTTTCAGTCACTCCTGTTCTATTCCGATAATGATTGCTCATACATTTTATCATACTTGATGAGGGGGAGTATGGCATGAAGGTGTATGTCCACAATAGGGGAATTATTCTGACCGGCAAAGCCTGGGAAGTCCGGGAGAAACTAAAACAATACAGCAGGCAGTATGTTCTTGTAAAAGACTGGGTTGAATCTCAGAACAATATAAAATGATAAGCCTCTAAATTTGAGTATGCCTCATTTATTTATGTACAATTATATAAAACACTCAAATGAGGTGGGTACTTGAAAAAGAGAAGACTTGGAAACTCAGACTTGTACGTAAGCGAGCTCGGGCTGGGCTGCATGTCAATTGGCACCAACCCTTCCCAGGCTCAGGAGATTATTGAAGCTGCCCTTGAAGAAGGAATCAATTATTTTGACACAGCTGATTTATATGACTTTGGCGAAAATGAAAAGCTTGTCGGACAATCCTTAAAGAGTGTCCGCGAACAGGTGATCATTGCTACCAAAGCCGGCAACCGCTGGAATAAAAATAAAGATGGCTGGAGCTGGGATCCCTCAAAAAGCCACATCAAAGAAGCTGTAAAGGACAGTTTGAAAAGGCTGGACACAGACTATATTGATTTATATCAGCTTCATGGCGGCACGATGGAAGATTCTATTGATGAAACCATTGAAGCATTTGAGGAACTGAAGGAAGAAGGATACATCCTGCAGTATGGCATATCCTCCATCCGTCCCAATGTGATCCGTGAATATGTTTCAAGATCCTCCATCGTTTCTGTCATGATGCAATACAGCATTTTAGATCGGCGTCCTGAAGAAGAAGCTTTGCCGCTTCTAAATCAAAAAGGCATCAGCGCGGTTACAAGAGGTCCGCTCGCTAAAGGATTGCTCAGCGAAAAAATGCTGGATAAGGCTACGGAGTCAGTTAAAGAGAAAGGCTATTTGGATTACAGCTATGCTGAATTGGCAGAAGCACTTACCAGCATTAGGGAAAAAATTTCGGATGAGCGCTCCATGACTGAGATAGCATTTCAGTATAATCTTGCGGATCCCGCTGTCGCTTCCGTGATGGCAGGTGCCAGCACGTCAGAGCAAGTTAGGGCAAATGCAAGAGCAGCAAGAGCTAATCCCCTCAATAAGGATGAATTGGCTATTATTCAATCCATTGCCAAGCTAAACAAATATGAGCAGCATCGATAATTTAACCGATGAGGGCTGATGAAAGTTCAGCCCTTAAATCATTATTAAGATTATCGTATACCCTGCCACTCCGCCAATAAAAGCAGCAAAGTTACTTTCTCTATTCTCCGGCAGTTCCTCCTTAAGCACATTTAATATCACGCCTCCTGCTAGAGTCGCAAATAAAAAAGCAATCACCATCTCACTTACTTCAGTAATGACTCCAACTGCCCATCCTATTAATATGGAAAATGTCAGTACCCAGTGTCCATATTTATCGTATATTCTTTTATGTGATTGTCTCAAGCCATGATCATTAGAAATGAAATGGACTGATAGAGCAAAAAAGTATATTAGCCATTCTTTTAAACTGTCAAACTCTCCATGTACAAGCAAATAGCCAATCAGCATATTGTAAATAAAGAAGCTGGACATATGAAGCCAAAAAAGTTTTGCTGTGTTCCGCTTTTCTTTACTTTTTTGAGAATATTTCACTGCTTTCTCAATCCCGTAAAAAGCGCAAAGACCCAACATTGCAAATATGTATACATGGCTATCCAGGTATTTGAAAAGCTCTGAACTTTCCATACCTTCTATACTTTCTTGATGCTCTTTAAGCTCAGGCAGGACATGGACAAATATATAAGCCACTGAAATTCCGCTGGCTGCTGATAAAAGCCTGCTTCTTGGGATATAGGTTAAGAATTTCATGTACCTTGATAAGAAGTGCACAAATGAAAAACCGAGGGCAAAAATAAAATTTAATAAAGAAAACATGGAACGGCTCCCATCATTTTTTATTAATCATTGCCCTCGGTTATTTTAAATGAAACTTGTTTATTTTTTATTTGAACTCTTTCCAGTTAAGATCGCTTTCTCCTAGCAGTTCTTCAAAACTTTTATTTTTTTCGCGCAGTCTTCTTTCTTCTCTTTTTCTGCGCTCATCTTCTTCCTTCTGTTTATCTTCAGCAGCTTTTAATTCCTGCTTTTTCCCTTTTAATTGCTCCATTAAGTCCTGATTTAGCATGTCGCCGAGTGTGACTGGCTTATCGTCTTTTTTAGGCTGGGAATGGTGTTTCTTCTTTTTCATATAAACCCCTCATCAACTAAGTTTGCCATTTATTATAACATATTTTATTATTCTTGAAGGAATAGGCTGAATCGCTATTATGGCAAAAACTCCAGAAACTCAATTCTATTTCCGAATGGATCATCAACAAAAAATCGGTTTCTTCCTTCTATAGGCGGTTCTTCCTTTATAGCTATTTTCTGCTTTTGAAGACTGCTTCTCAAGTCTTCGAGGTTTTCCACAATAAATCCAGGGTGGGCTTTTTTTGCCGGAAAGAAGCTTTCCTGCACCCCAATATGGATTTCCTGATCTCCGCATATAAACCAGCAGCCGCCGCGCTTTTGAAGATTTTCAGGCTTGGGAATTTCCTTCAGTCCAAGCTGTTCACCGTAAAATCTCCTGGCTTCATCCTCGCAGCCTTGTGGAGCAGCAAGCTGGATATGGTCGATTCCTTTAAATGAAAAACTCATTTCTTCCCCTCATTTCCTTTGGCTGAAAATAATGAAAAGCACAGCAGGCAGCTGTACTTTTCAAAAGATATTAATAAGCTTCTGTTATAACGTTTTCATCAACTTGCAATTCAGGTTCTGTTGAATTGATTATGTCCTCGACTGTGAAGCCTTTAGCGACTTCAACAAGCTTCAAACCAGAAGCAGTGACATCGATGACTGCCCGCTCAGTGATAATCCGGTCAACGACGTTTTTTCCTGTTAAAGGAAGGCTGCATTCTTTAAGGATTTTCGAATCACCATTTTTATTGGTGTGGTCCATGATCACGATGATTTTATTGGCGCCATGAACCAGATCCATTGCACCGCCCATTCCCTTGATCATTTTCCCGGGAATCATCCAGTTGGCCAGATCTCCTTTTTCAGAAACCTCCATACCGCCGAGAATGGCAATATTCACATGGCCTCCCCTGATCATCGCAAAAGATTCAGCACTATCAAAATAGGAGGACCCCGAAATTGCGGTAACTGTTTCTTTTCCTGCATTAATTAAATCCGGATCCACTTCGCTTTCCGCAGGATATGGTCCAATTCCCAGCAATCCATTTTCAGATTGAAGGACTACTTCTTTATTATCAGAAATATAGTTTGCAACCAATGTCGGCATGCCGATTCCCAAATTCACGTAATAGCCATTTTCAATTTCTTTCTCAGCACGTCTGGCAATTTTCTCACGGACTGCTGCTTTATCGTTACTCATGAGTCCCACTCCTTCCGTCAGTATCTATTTCTTTACAGTCAGTCTTTCAATGCGCTTTTCCTGTTTTCCCTCAACCAGCGACTGAACATAGATGCTCGGCGTATGAATATAGTTCGGATCCAATTCACCAATTTCATAAAGTGTCTCCACTTCTGCAATTGTCACTTTGCCTGCTGCTGCAATCATTGGATTGAAGTTCCGGGCAGTTTTGTGATATACAAGATTGCCCATTTTATCGCCCTTCCATGCTCTTACAAGGCTGAAGTCTGCTTTCAGTGCCTCTTCGAGGAGATATTCCTTGCCGTCAAAAACCTTGGTTTCTTTCCCCTCTGCAATCGGTGTACCTACTCCTGCCGGCGTATAAAAAGCAGGAATGCCGGCACCGCCTGCACGGATTTTTTCCGCGAGTGTTCCTTGAGGACGCAGCTCTACTTCAATTTCCCCTGAGAGAACCTGTCTTTCAAACTCTTTGTTTTCGCCGACATAAGATCCGACCATTTTCTTAATCTGTTTATTTTTTAAAAGCAGTCCCAGTCCCCAATCGTCAACACCGCAATTGTTCGAAATGACTGTAAGGTCCTTGACCCCTTTATCAACTAAAGCCAAAATAAGGTTTTCCGGAATTCCGCAAAGGCCGAAACCGCCAACCATTAGGACAGCACCATCGTGAATTTCCTGAACCGCTCCACTGAAGGAAGTACAAATTTTCTTCACTTCAATCGCTCCTTTCATTAAAATACTTATTTTTGCTAAACTTTTTTGAAGTTTTCTATGCAAGCTCCACCACTGTGGCTACCCCTTGGCCTCCTCCAATGCAAAGAGTCGCAAGGCCTTTCTTTGCCTGTCTTTTTTGCATCTCATGAATAAGAGTTACCAGGATCCTTGCTCCGCTTGCGCCGATTGGATGTCCCAGTGCAATTGCTCCGCCATTTACATTCAGAATCTCCTTGTTAAAACGAAGCTCCCTGTCAACTGCGAGCGACTGGGCTGCAAATGCTTCGTTTGCTTCAATAAGCTCCAATTCATCCATGGGAACAGATGCCTTTTCAAGCGCTTTTTTTACGGCTGCAACAGGGCCAATGCCCATGATGCTTGGATCCACACCTGCACTTGCATTTCCTTTAATCGTCACTAAGGCCTTAAGCCCCAGTTCATCTGCTTTCTTTCTGCTCATAACCAGCAATACAGCAGCCCCGTCATTAATCCCGGAAGCATTTCCGGCTGTTACGCTGCCGTCCTTCTTAAACGCCGGGCGCAAGCCTCCGAGCTTTTCAGCAGTCGTCCCTTTTTTCGGATACTCGTCTGTATCAAAAACAATCGGATTCCCTTTTCGCTGAGGAATTTCAACAGGAACGATTTCATCTTTGAATTTTCCTTCTTCAATTGCCTTTGCCGCCTTTTCCTGGCTGGCTGCGGCGAATTCGTCCTGTTCTTCCCGGCTCAGCTCGTATTTCGAGCAGAGATTCTCAGCAGTAACTCCCATATGGTAATCATTAAATGCACACCAGAGCCCGTCTGATATCATCGAATCTATAAGCTTTTGATCTCCCATTTTAAAGCCATTTCTTGCATTTTTCATTATGTAAGGAGCCTGACTCATATTCTCCATGCCGCCAGCAATCACCGCTTCAGCATCACCTGCTAAAATGGCCTGTGCAGCTAAATGAACTGCCTTCAGCCCGGAACCGCAGACCTTATTAATCGTCATTGCGGAAACGCTTTCAGGAAGACCCGCTTTAAGAGCTGCCTGCCTTGCCGGATTCTGGCCCAGACCTGCCTGCAGGACATTTCCCAGGATTACTTCATCTATCTGATCCGGTGTTACACCTGCTTTTTCAAGAGCGCCTTTTATCGCAATCGCCCCAAGTTCTGGTGCTGATACACCTTTAAGGCTTCCATTAAAACTGCCGATTGCTGTCCGGACAGCGCTGACTATTACGACCTCTGTTTGTGTCATCTCTCTCATCCTTTCAAAACATCTCTCTGCTTATATTCGTGCCAAGATCCCAAAATTCCTTTTATTTTGTCAAAATTTTTATTATTCTTGCAATCAAAAATACTTTCCTACTACAATAAATTTAAGGCATATAGCAATTTTTAAGAAAGCGCTTACCATACACGATTTAAAATATGAAACGGGAGCTGAAAACATGACGCTGGCATTTCCAAATAAAGTAACAATTATTGAAGTGGGCCCGCGGGATGGACTGCAAAATGAAAAGTCCTTTGTACCCACCGAAGTCAAGAAAGACTTTATTAAAAGTTTAAAAAATGCAGGATTAACAGAGTTGGAGCTTACTTCATTTGTGTCTCCGAAGTGGGTCCCGCAGATGGGGGATGCAGCTGAAATTACGGCAGATTGCCTTGATGCAAATACAAGGGATATCGTGCTGGCCCCAAACCGCAAAGGCATTGACAGGGTATATATGACTGAATGCCGGGCCGTTGCCGTTTTCGTCGGTGTAAGCAATACATTTAATAACAAGAATATCAATAAACCCACTCAGGAAAGCATGGATGAACTAAAGCCGATTATCGGAGAACTGAAGGAGAAAGGTTACTTTGTCCGCGCCTGCATCTCTACGGCATTTCATTGCCCCTATGAAGGAGCAATCAACCCTGAAGATACAGTTGGGCTATGCCGTCAATTTGTTGACGCAGGGGCTGATGAATTAAGCGTAGCAGATACTATCGGGATGGCTGCTCCCCATGAATCGTATGGACTTTTTTCCCGTTTAAAAGAAGAGTTTCCAAATACCCTGCTGACTGCTCATTTCCATGACACAAGAAAAATGGCCCTTACCAATATCTTTGCAGCCTTACAGGCAGGTGTCGACCGATTTGATACTTCCGCCGGAGGACTTGGCGGATGCCCATTTGCCCCTGGCGCTGCAGGCAATGCGGCAACTGAAGATGTTGTTTATATGCTTGAGCGTATGGGAATTGAAACCAATGTTAACCTTGATCAATTAATGGAAGCGGTAAAAATTGTTCAGCCTCATCTTTCCAGGCCGATTGAAAGCACCTATTTCAGGCTGAACGCTCAAACAGTTCAATAGCTGCTTCTTAGGATGAATAATACGCCCTTTCTTATAGCATCTTATTAGATGAGGCAACTGCTAAAGCAGCTGACGAATTCAATTCAGCTGCAGCCTATTAGAAGGGGGATAATCCGATGAGCCAAAAACGCGATAAAGGATATAGCCAGAAGGGGAAGCCGAATTCCGATACAGTAAACCAGACGATTGCTGCCGAGGAATTAGAAAAAGCAATACATCCAACTAAAAGACAAAACGCAAAGCAATGAGCCGCTGCATAGCGGCTTTTTTTTATGCGTAGAGCCCCTCATGAAATTTCAGCATGTCCCGGCTCACATCTCTGTTTTAATTTTATCCAGAATGGTAAAATAAAGAAAAAAAGATGGAGGGATGGGTTTGAGAAGGTTTTTACGTTATTTATTTTCCATCGTTCTCTTTCTTTCATCACTCGGCGTCTATTTTACAAATAGGCTTATGTTTATGAAAAAGAAGGAAGATGGCTATATTTTAGAAAGGGAGAAGGAGTCCGGCAGACTTGATCTTATCAAGTATGAAAGCCTGCCAAAGAGAGACGTGCTTATTCCCTCCCCATTTGGCTATAACTTAAAAGCCGTGGCTGTCGAACCACATAAAAATAGTCGCTATATTGTTATTTCCCACGGAGTTACGGAAAATAAAATGAACTCGATTAAATATATGAACCTCTTTTTGGACCGGGGATTTAATGCGGTTATCTATGATCATCGCCGCCACGGAGAATCTGGAGGAAGAACGACAAGTTATGGGCATTATGAAAAGTTTGATTTAAAAGCAATTGTTGATTGGCTTAAAGCCGAAAAAGGGCCAAATATTCAGATTGGCATTCATGGCGAAAGCATGGGAGCTGCTACAATGATCCTCTATGCGGGAATGCTCGAAGACGGTGCAGACTTTTACATCGCCGATTGCCCTTTTTCAGACTTTAAAGAGCAGCTGGCTTACCGTTTAAAAGCAGAGATGAAGCTGTCGCCAAAGCTCTTTTTGCCTGTCGCTGATCTATTTCTGCGGATGCGTGAGAAATACTCCATTGCAGATGTATCGCCTATTTCTGTTATTGAAAATATAAAGAAACCTATCCTGTTCATTCACAGTGAAAAAGACGATTTTATTTTGCCGACCATGTCCGAGGCTTTGTACGAGAAGAAAAAAGGTCCTAAACAATTTTACCTTGCTGTCAATGGGATCCATGCTCAATCCTTCAATGAAAACAGAGAAGACTATGAAAAAGTCATCGACGAGTTTTTGGATCAGTATGTCAACAGCAAAGATGCTTTATCACAATAGAAACAGCTGGCTTCAATGTAAGCCAGCTGTTTCATATAAGATCCTCTAATTTTTCTTTTTCTTTATGATTTCCTTGCCGTCTTCAGACAGTCCTCTTGCAGTATGAAAATCTCCCATTTTAAAATAATAGCGTTTGTTTTCTTTTTTAATAATTGCCGCTTCTTCAAATTTCTCTTCCTTGCCGGCTGTTTCTACTTTTTTAATATCCCCGCTTTGAATCTCACCAAAAATTACCGGCAATCTGTTTTCTAAATTACCTTCTTTATCATAATCATAAAAAGTATCTGTATAAACGGTCATATGTTCATTCTCATAATGTTCCCAATGGTTATGGCCTTCATTTTTCCAGCCTTTTTTGTCACTGCCTTTCAAATAGGCGGCTGCCATGGCCTCGACCTCATTGTGTCCATCATTCTGCTGCGTTAAATACAGGAGAATAACTCCATCTTTTACTTTTTCTTTATGTAAGATTTCTTTTACATTGAATGGAATTCCATCATCAATCGCCTGGCCCATTGTTGCTGTACTGCACCCTGACAACATCAGGAAAGCTGCCAGCAGCAAAAATAACAGATAGTTCTGCTTCATTCAAATCTCCCCCAATCAGCACTCTCTTCACCCATAATGACAAACATCTTCGTTATTCTATTTAGCCTGTAACCTTTTACTAATATATTAAAACCTTATTTTCCAGAATTTTGGAAGGGTATTTTTACCTATGTACTAATTAAAAAAGACCGCCATCCCATAGCGGCCGCCTGCTACATCATTTATTTTGTTTTATCAATAAAGCTCATTCTCGGGTTTAAATACTGATTCGGACTTTTTAACTGAAAGCAGTTTGCCTTCTCTGAAAAGTCTATTATCAAATCGTCATCTAAAAATACTTCCTTTGATTTTTCCACATATATGCTGCCAGTGTTCGTTTTGATTTCCCTGTCATCATCATCAAGCTCGTCAACAAGCCAGAGTGCCGTCACTCCGCTTACAACACAGCCGCAGCCATCTATATCATACTTAAGCCTTATAAATCCATCTTTGCCGGCAATGCGTCCCGATAATTTTTCTGCCGCCAATTCAGTTAATGCAATTTCCATGTTTTAAAACTACCTCCCCTTTGCATATGCTGTATTTTAACACAGATAGGAATAACATGCTTCTGAAAGAGACAGTTGCTTATTCAGCCACCAAAATTGTGAAAGGATGATTGGATATGTCAAAGGCGCAGATTAAAGTAATGGATAATGGATCGTTTCGTGTAACAGGTGATGTAGAATTAATCGATATGGATGGCAATAAATTTGAAACAAAACAAACCTTCTCCCTTTGCCGCTGCGGAAGATCCACGAAAATCCCATTTTGTGATGGCACTCATAAAGGAACTTTTCAATCCTGTGTCCGTGCGGAGAAAGCTCTCGATGACAAGCAATAAGGGTGGAAAACGGGGACTTATCCCCGTTTTTTTTCATTTTTTATTCCTGCGGGTGTTGCTCTTTCATCCTGTACAATCCCTTGAAGCAGTTCCCGGTCCCTGTCCGTACTGTCTTCTCCGGCCCCTGGTGCGATATTAGCCATCGGCAGCTGTTCCAGTTCTTTTCCTCTAGGCATATTTCATACACCTCCCTGCTGTTAAGATGCTTCCCGCGTCCAAAAACTACCCGTTTTAAATTCATCCAGTTCAGACATCTCTATTCATCAAGTGAACCTCGCATCCGCTATAGCGTTAATGGAAATATGATGAATTTCCCCAAATCGATCAACAATATGAAGCTTTTGGCCAAGTTCATCCCAATAATGGATGCTCCCGATGACGAGTTCATAATTCCTGCCCCTGTAATGAGTAAGTGTAACGCTTTTTTGAAATTCCATTGCCTCTGAAAGAATTTCATTCATATATTCAAATTTCTGCTCATCCAATTCCCGCTCTTGCTCGTACGTATCTTCCTCTGCCCAGTCTCTTAAGAGCTTTACATGTTCCGGCAGCATCATAGAAGTCCATTTTATTCTGCCCCGATCGCGAATCATAAGCTGACCCCCTTTTACATTTTATGGCCGCCAACCAATGTCGCACGGTGCTTGGCGGTTCCTGCGCTTGTATAAGAGACGGCTCTCAGCAGAGCTCCCCCTCCAAACTTGGAGCGGATCCGGTCCACTGTGTAGCCGAGCTCCCTTTTTTTCCAGCCATCCAAATCGAACAGATTCAGCTGCATTTCGCAGTCATCCGTAATATTGCCGAGGGAAATGGAAATCTGACGCACTGTTTTGCCCTCATAATTCTCGTCAAAAAGCTCGAGGCAGACGCGGTAAAGATCCATCGTAATATTGGTTGGCTGGTCAACTGTCCTTGAGCGGTAGAAGCCTCCTCCGAATTCATCCTGGCTGTAGCCAAGGCCAAAGCTGATGGTCCTGCCGGCTTTACGGTGGCTGCGGGCCCTTCTTGCCACTTCCTCACACATCTCAAGGACCACATGCTTAATTTCCTTTTCCTCTTTGTAATCCCTCAGTAAAATCTGGCTTTTCCCGAAGCTGATCTGCCCTTCCATGATCGGTGCCCCTATTTCCGACAGATCAATACCCCATGCATGGTGATAGAGCTGATTGCCCATAATCCCAAACTTTTTTTCAAGCTTAGCCAAATCATAGCGGGCTAGCTGTCCTACTGTAAAAATCCCCATTCCATTCAATGTCTTTTCAACACGGCGGCCGATGCCCCACATTTCCCTTAAAGGGGATACATTCCACAGCTTTGTTTTCACATCTTCATACGTCCATTCAGCAACTCCCCTTTTTTTCGCTTCAAGATCCAGGCAGAGCTTTGACATAAGCAAATTAGGCCCTATTCCTATGGCACAGGGGAGCTGAAATTCCCGTTCAATATCATCTTTTATTTTCCAGGCAATTGTCCGGGCATCACCCCAGAGATGCACTGCGCCGTCTACTTTTATAAAACTTTCATCGACACTGTACGTATGGATGGCTTCCTTGGGGACATAACGGTTAAACACCCTGGTGATTTCAGTGGAGATTCTTAAATAAGTCGCCATTTTCGGCTCCTCAATTCTAATGCGCGGGTCATTAGGAACCTCAAAAAGGCGGGCCCCTGTCTTTATCCCAAACTCTTTTTTCATTCGCGGAGAGGCAGCCAGAACAACGCTGCCCTTCCGTTCCACATTCCCCGCAATCACAAGATAGCAGTCAAGGGGATCCAGACCAAGCATGACAGCAGAACAGCTTGCATAAAAGCTCTTCATATCAACACACAAAATTTGATTATTCGGCATTGTGCTGTAATCAACCATGACTTCGACATCCTCCTTCAGAAAAGCGCAAGGCGCCGCACCAGCTTATGCAGGTCGGCAGCACCCGAATCCAAATAAAAATAACCAAGAACATTTGTTCTATATATGTATACCCAATATATTAAGCGAATATGCGTTCGGTTTCAATGGAAATTTTACGCGGTTTTTCTTAAAACAGGTTCTTTTGCCAGGTGCCGATATGACCAGAAACCAGTATAATCAGCTTGAGGTGCAAAAATAATGAACAAAAAACTGATATATAAAATGGTTCAAAACTGTTTAAAGCAATATAACGAGGACAGCCATTCCATTACGTTTGAAAGCAGGGAATTTGCAGAGATATTCAATAAAGTCATAAAGGAGAAAAATAAAGAAGCAGACAGCGAGCTGCATGAAATAGTAAATGATGTGGTATACGGGTATATTACGGGCTCACCTTATTTTTAAAGAATAAAAAAGCAGCTGCAGGGATTTGGCTGCAGCTGCTTTCTTATAAGATAAGACAGTATAAATTTTTGAACGTCAATAACTGTCTAGCTCCAGCGCCTACCCCCTCGAGGTCACAAGCCAATCCTCCCAAAAAAGGCAAAGAACGCCTTTCCGGGAGGCTCGTCTTGTGCTTGTCGGGGGTGGGCAAGGCGCTTCCGCTTTTCTTATTTCTGATTGAATGCACGTTTTCCAATTTTTTCGAACAGTCCTGGAAAAAGTGTATAGACAATACTTCCCGCATTCATCCACCGCGGGAGATTAATTTCCCTGACTGGCATCAGCATGGCATTGACTACTTTAAGCGCCACATACTCGGGCTTAAGCATATACTTGCTGACATTTTTCACATATGTGCCTTTTTCATCGGCAATATTGAAGAAGTTTGTCTCAATCGGTCCGGGATTAACAGCAGTCACAAAGACATTGCTGTCAGCCAGCTCCATGCGAAGGCTGTTCGTATAGCCAAGAACAGCATGCTTGGTTGCAGAATAGATACTGGATTTCGGTGTGGCAATTTTGCCCGCCTGTGAGGCGATGTTGATAATATGGCCGCTTCTCTGTTTCCTCATCACCGGCAGCACCATGCTGGTGCAAGCCATTAAACCAACTACATTTACATCAAACATTTCCTTTATTTCTTCAACTTTTGCTTCATGCGCCTCACGGAAAACTCCGAACCCGGCATTATTAACAAGAACATCTATGCGATCAAACCGCGCAAGTACTTCGGAAAAAACAGCCGAGACTTCGTCAGTGTCCGAAACATCGAGTTTACGTATGTAAACATCCACTGAAAAACGCCTCTGCAAATCTGCCTGCAGTTCCTGCAATTTGTCAAGGCTGCGGGCAAGAAGGACAAGGTTTGCTCCCCTCTCAGCACAAAGAACAGCCATTTGGGCTCCAATCCCTCCAGATGCACCTGTGATAATCACATTTTTATTTTTCAAACTGTCTGACAAATCAAACCACCTCTTTTGATGCGGAATACAAGAATGCTTCCTCCTCTTTATTTATATAAATCTCTCCTATTGAATGCAAATAGTCAAGCTGCGCGACCGTTTCGGAAATCGTCAGGGAAAGCTCCTTCTCATAAACTTTCGGAAAAAGGCGGCGGCACACTTCAAAAACAGTGAGTGACTCAGACTCAAGCCATGCCTTTACTTTCATTGCCCGCTCATGCTGGCGGCCAAGCCTTTCGTTTATTAACTCATTCACATTTGTAATATCCTCTCCATGTCCAGAGTAAAAAAGGGATATTGGCAGCTGCCGCAGCTTTTTCAGCGACTCGTTATACTGAAGCTGCGGCTTCGGCCGTTCCGAATTGCCGGGAAGCGGCGGCTCCAGGATGGGATTGGGAGAAATGTGTGCAAGCAAATGGTCTCCTCCAAGGAATACACCATCTTTCTCCCTGAACAAACCTATATGGCTCTGTGCATGCCCAGGCGTCTCCACTACCGTCCAATCGTCCATCCCTTCAGGCTGGCTGCCTTCCTTCAGTTCGCCCGTCAGGGTACGATTGCAGGAATAGCGCAGAGTCTTTTTCATCTTGTTTATAAAAGAAAAATAGCTTTCAGGAATCCCAAATTCGTTAAACAGTTTTATGTAAAATTCATCATGAAATTTTAGAAACTGGTCCGTCCGGGACAGCCACCTTTGATTAACCGGGTGCCCGAACACATCGAGACTGTCTGGAAAAAAGTCAAGCAGCCCGGCATGATCGGGATGATGATGTGTAAGGACAACCTGTTCAAAATCACCGGGAGTTAAATTCAGCTCTTTAAGCTGGGATTTTAGAGCTTCCCACGCTTCATCCGTTTTAGGGCCGGCGTCCACAAGAGTCAGCTTTTCCCCTTTTACTGCATATACATTAACGTCACCGACAGGAAAAGGTGTCGGGATAACAAGTTTTGCAATTCCATCCTTCCAATCTGCCATTTTAACAATCCCCCTAAAATCACTATATTTAAATAAAATAAAGCTGTTTTTTTTATATACTTCCGCTGGCCATCCAAGTCATACAGTCCATATGCCCTTAAGATAACCACCCTGTTTCACCCTTAAAATATAAGTATTTGCCATGCGTACAAATTACTGAAATTCCATAACAAAATTTAGAAATCTTCATATATAAAAATAAGTGTACCGTTCTTTTTGCTAATTGTCATTATTTTCACATAATTTTTGCGCATTATTAATATTTTTTTGGGAAATACCGCTTGACAAATAAGCGTGTCTTCTTGCATAATCACAATTAAAATTTGATTTCCACAGACCAAAGCTGGAATATGGACAGCAGAAAAATAGCGATGAATAAGATTAGTAAATGGAAAACGGCGAAAGAGAGTGAAGCTCAGCGGCTGAAAGGCTTCACAGTCCACTTGACCATTGAACCTGCCTTATGAGCTGTTAGGAAAACCTAAACGCACCCCCGGCGTTATCGGGATCGAGATGCCTTTTCAAAGACAGCGGATGCAGCAGGCATGCTGCACCAAGAAGGAAAAGGCAATGAAGGTGGTACCGCGGAAGCATAGTCTTTTCGTCCTTTACTGGATGGAAAGGCTTTTTTATTTTAGTCAGCCGGCATTATGAACAATAAAGGAGGAATAACAGCAAATGAAAAAGTTAGCTATTATTGGAGCAGGATCAATGGCAGAAGCGTTAATATCAGGAATGATTGAAAGCCGGCTCATTACCGGCAGCAATATTTGGGTCACAAACAAATGCAGCAGGGAAAAGCTGCAATCCATGCAAAAAGCCTATGACGTTCAGACTACTTATAATCTCAGCGACCTGTTCAGTGGTGCTGAAACTGTTATTTTAGCGATGAAGCCAAAAGATGCAGCGGATGCCATCACTCTCATAAAACCTTATTTACAGGAAGATATGCTGATCATTTCCGTTCTGGCTGGGGTTTCAATCGAAAGCATTGAACGTTTGGCGGAAAAAAAGCTGCCAGTCGTGAGAGCCATGCCGAATACATCGGCAGCCGTCGGAAAGTCCGCCAGTGCGTTATCGGCTAATGAAAGAGTGACCAAAGAACAGATGGAAGCAGTAAGAAGCATTTTTGATACAGTGGGAAAGTCAGCGTTTGTAGAGGAAAGTCAGCTGGATGCCGTAACAGGCCTGTCAGGCAGCGGACCGGCGTATATTTACTATCTTGCGGAAGCCATGGAAAAAAGCGCGGAAGAAATCGGGCTCGAAAAGGAGATGGCGAAGGAATTCATCATCCAGACCCTCATAGGGGCAGCCGAAATGCTGGCCAGGTCAGCCAAGGATCCTCAGCAGCTTAGGAAGGAAGTAACAAGTCCCGGCGGCACTACCGAAGCAGGTGTAAAAGTTCTTGAAGCGAACGGTGTGCAGAAAGCCTTTATTGAATGCATTAAAGAAGCGACAGCCCAATCCAGGCGGCTTGGCCAAAGCTTCAGCAGCACAGTGAAAATTTAGCCGGGGTCATCTCCCCTGTAAATACGCCTTCTTAATGCAAACTATGAAAAAAGGATGAGAACCTGCAAATGCTCATTATTCTATTAAGCGCAAGTCTCCTTGTATGGATTGCAGTACTAATTGATGCCGCTCTGGGACTAAAAAGCCTGGACCGCCTTGAAGATAGCGATACGATGACTGAAGGCCCTCTTCTTTCTGTCATAACAGCGGCAAGGAATGAAGAAGCCAGGCTTGAGGAGAGCTTAAAAACCCAGCTGCAGCAAAGCTACAAACGCATTGAATGGATATTGGTCAATGATCGTTCAACAGACAGCACGGGGAGGATCATGGACCGCCTCCAGGAGCGTGATTCAAGGGTTAAGTGTCTCAATATCAAGACGCTCCCCAGTGGGTGGCTTGGAAAAAATCATGCCCTTTACAAGGGATATTTAGAGTCATCAGGGGAATTAATCTTGTTCACAGATGCCGATGTGTTATTTAAAAAGGATGCCCTCAGCAAGGCGGTTCATTATTTTAATAAGAATGACCTTGACCATTTAACGGCGGCACCGAGCTTGGCAGGAAGGAGTTTCTGGCTCAATACATTCATTGCTTTTTTTCTTTTCGGCTTTTCCTATTATAAACGCCCCTGGCTGGCGAACAATCAGCGTTCCAAAACCGGCATTGGCATTGGGGCATTTAACATGGTATCCAGGCAATCCTATGAAGCAATCGGAACACATAAAGCAATAAAAATGAGGCCAGATGATGATTTAATGCTGGGAATGAGAATAAAACAAAATGGTCTCAAACAGAAATTTGCAACGGCGATGGACCTGATTGAAGTTGAATGGTATGAAAGCTTAAAAGAAGCCTTCAAAGGATTGGAGAAAAATACATTTGCTGGCCTTCATTACCGGGTTAGCATGGTTCTGTTTGCCATTGCCGGCACATTCATTTCTCAGGTGCTTCCCTTTATCACCATTTTTTCAGCCGAAAAAGTTATTTTCAGTTTAAGCCTTGCAAACATCACTTTTTTAGCAGTTGTTTATACAATCATTACAAAAAGAATGTCCAAATTTTCTCCGCTTCTGTTTGTTGTATTTCCAATTACAGCTCTCCTGTTTATTTATTCCATACTCCGTGCCAGCATTCTAACCTTTGTAAGGGGCGGTATAGTCTGGAGAGGTACATTATATAAATTAAGCGATCTGAGGAATAAGCGCTAAAGTGAACAAACACCTTCCTAAGTGCATGTTCTTTTTCATTTGCTGAATCGCCTGATATACTTAATATTTAGGATAGCGAAATAAGGAGGCATTGATTATGGAAACAAAGCTTTTTTCCCCTTTAACGATTAAAGGAATCACCTTTAAAAACAGAATTGTTATGGCACCGATGTGCATGTACTCAAGCCATAATGAAAACGGCATGGTTGAAAACTGGCACCGGACACATTATACGAGCCGGGCTGTTGGCCAGGTGGGGTTAATCATCCTGGAGGCAACTGCTGTAACTCCGCAGGGACGTATTTCTCCGCAGGATCTGGGAATATGGAGCGATGACCATATCGCAGGCCTGAGAGAATTAACCGGGCTAATGAAAGAACACGGGGCATCAGCCGGAATACAGCTTGCACATGCCGGCAGAAAAGCGACTGTCGAAGGAGAAATTCTCGCCCCATCGGCTATTGCTTTTAATGAAAAAATGAAAACGCCTAAAGAAATGACAAAAGAAGAGGTGTCCGAAACTGTAGAGTCATTCAAAAGAGGTGCTGAAAGAGCGAAAAAAGCCGGCTTTGAAGTAATTGAAATCCATGCGGCACACGGCTACCTGATTAATGAGTTTCTTTCACCGCTAAGCAATAAGCGAAGTGATGAGTATGGGGGATCAGCCGAAAACCGATACCGTTTCCTCCGTGAAGTCATTGAAGCAGTTAAAACGGTTTGGGATGGGCCTTTATTTGTTAGAGTATCAGCACATGATTATCATGATGAAGGGTTAACTGCAGAGGATTATGCAGAAATGGGCAAATGGATGAAGGGGCAGGGAGTGGATCTTATTGACGTAAGTTCCGGAGCAGTAGTGCCGGCTAGAATAAATAGCTACCCGGGCTACCAGGTCAAATTCTCTGAAACCATTAAGGAAGGTGCCAATATTCAGACTGGTGCGGTCGGGCTGATTACATCCGGCCTGCAGGCCGAAGAAATCCTGCAAAACGGACGGGCAGATTTAATATTCATTGCGAGGGAATTGCTGAGAGATCCTTACTGGCCTCGTACGGCAGCAAAGGAACTTGGGGCAGCAATTGAACCGCCTAAGCAATATGAGCGCGGATGGATTTAAGTTAAAATATAAAGAGAAAAGGGATGGTGAACCACCATCCCTTTTCTCTTATATAATCTGCAGTGAATCAAGGAATACAATGATGATGACCAAAGGCACCACATAACGCAGAAGGAAATACCACACGGAAAAGATCCCATTCAGCGATTTTGAACCTTGAATTAATTCATTTCTCAGCAGGTCCACCTTCATTTTGTATGAAACAAAAATAGAAATGAACAGCGCCCCTACCGGCATTAATACATTGCTGACAAGAAAATCAGCACTGTCAAAAATCGTTTTGCCGAAAATTGAAATATCTGATAGGCTGCTGAAGGAAAGTGCCGATGGGACTCCCACGATAAAGATTGCCAATCCTGTCAGCCATGCTGCACGGTTTCTTCCACTGCCCTTCTTATTCGTCAGAGCAGCCACCACAATCTCGAGCATTGAAAAAGCGGAAGTTAAGGTTGCAAATAAAAACAGTGCAAGGAATAGAAGCAAGAAAACTCGTCCAAACAGAATCTGATCAAAAACAGATGGCAGGACAATGAACAATAAACCAGGACCTGCAGCAGGCTCAAATCCCAGTGAGAAAACTGCAGGAAAAATAGCCAATCCGGCTAGAATTGAAATAAATAAATTCATTCCGACAACGGAAAAGGCCGGCTGCATCAGATTTTCATTTTTAGATAGATAAGAGCTGTACGTTACCATTACCGATACCCCGACACTTAGAGAGAAAAATGATTGACCCATCGCATAAAGGACAGTTTCAGATGTTAAATTTGAAAAATCAGGCTTTAAAAAGAATGAGACGCCTTCCATGGCATTATCCAATGTTAGAGATCGTGCAATCAAGATAATAAATAAAACGAACAAAGCCGGCATCATAATTTTGCTGACCTGCTCGATACCCTTCTGGATGCCCTTAGCCACCACTAAAACAGTTATGAATAGGAAGATCCCTTGTGCCGCTACAACAGACACAGAGTCTGACACCGATGCGCCAAATAGCTCTTCGTAATTGCCGGCTCCATTCATAGAACCGGTAACCCCGTAAACAATGTACTTCAGAATCCACCCGCCTATCACACTATAAAACGATAAAAGCAGAAAACAGGTAAATACGCCAAGGTAGCCAATCCAGTGCCACTTAGTTCCCGGAGCAATATCCTTATATGCCGAGATTGCCTCTTTCCCCGTGCTGCGGCCGATCACAAACTCAGCCAGCAAAAGCGGAAAACCAATTAAAAGGGAAAATAGCAGAAATAATAATATAAATGCTCCGCCGCCGCTTGTTCCCGTCACATACGGAAGCTTCCAGATAGCTCCAAGTCCGATTGCCGAACCGGCCGAGGCTAAAATAAATCCAATCTTCGATGACCATTGCTCATTTTGCTGCATGCCTGTACCTCCATAATTTAAAAATAAGAAAGTTTAAAGTTCCGAAATTCAATAACTGTCTAGCTCAAGACTCCAATAAACGGTGCCTGCAGCTGTTCTTAATAGAAACCGGCCGGATTTCCATTTTAAGATATTCTTCCAAAAAAACAAAAAAGCCACCTACTTCAAAAGGGACGCGAATCAGATTCACGCGGTACCACCCTTTTTGAAAGCATGTGACTTTCCACTCGAAATATAACGGATTAACCGTCTTTTCTGCTATATTGCAGAAAAGAAAAGCTCCAAGATGAAATTCATCTTATCTTTGTGCCAGTTTCCACCATCCACTGGCTCTCTATAAACAGGGAGATAAGACTTAATAGAGTCTCTTCATAGCTTTTTAATATAATGTTTTAAAGTATAAGTGTGATTATATTATGCCTGCAGGAAACCGTCAATGCCAAATTTGAAAAATTCAATTTTTCAAGTCATTACTTTTCGTTCCAAATCCGCCTCCAAACCGCACCCTCACTATCTGCCTTAATTTCGAAAACATCCGGGTTGCTCATCTTCATAAGATGCTCGAAGCCTGCATTTTCATCGAAATAGCGCAGCAGCAAAGTGGATAAATTGCCATGGCTGACCAGAACGAAATGATTTTCTTTAGAAGCAATTAATTCACCCAGCAGGGAAGCAGCTCGTTCCATACCTGACGAATGGGATTCTCCACCTTCGAAAACCAGATCAAAATCGGAAAAGCTTTGCTTAAGCTTCTCCTGCCAATCATCAAAAAGAATGGAGCTAAGCACCCTTTCCCCCAAACGGCTTTCCTCAACAATCTCAAGCTTTCTCGACTGTGCGAGCGGCCGGATAGTTTCAATCGCCCGCACAAAAGGGCTTGAGTATATGCGATGAATTTCCTTGCCTTTAAAGAAATCAACTAGTTTTAACGCCTGTTCCCTTCCGCTTTCTGTCAATTTAGCGGAAAAAGGCTGGCCCTCAGCCTTTGCATGGCGCACGATATAGAAAGTTTTCAATTAATTCTCCTCTCCTTTATCAAGCGGTATATGAATTTCTTTAAAGTCCTCAGCCATTACCGTATTGGGGAAAATTGTCTGCGATTCCTTCACAAGCTGTTCCCAATCCTGGCGTTCATATCGTGAACTGATATGATTCAGGCAAAGTTTCCTTGCGTTCGCCTTGCGAGCGACTTTGGCAGCCTGCAGGGTTGTCGAATGAAAATAATCGTATGCAAGCTTTTCTTCCCCTTGCGAGAAGGTTGCCTCATGAATTAATAGATCAGCATGAGCAGCTAATTCAATTGCCGCATCACAGATTCTGGTATCTCCCAGAACCGTGATAATTCTTCCCTTTTGAGCGGGGCCCAGAAAGTTCTTTGCTTCCAGAATACGCCCATCCTCAAGCTCTATATTTTCGCCATTTTTTATTTTCTTATATATTGGACCCGGTTTGATTCCCGCTTCGGCAAGCTTATCCGCGAGCAATGTTCCCGGACGGTCCTTTTCAGTGACCCGGTAGCCATATGAAGGAATCCCGTGCTCGAGCAAGCGCGCTTCCACCTTAAAGTCTTTTTCATCCAATATAGTGCCATCACTGATTTCAGCAACTTTCAAAGGGTATTTCAGGTATGTGCCGCTGACAGAGAGCGAGACTTCAATATATTCTTTCAGCCCTTTTGGTCCATAGAGAGTCACCTCAGTATCACCGCCCTGAAAAGAGCGGCTGGACAGCAATCCGGGCAAGCCATAAATATGATCTCCATGAAGATGGGTAATAAAGATTTTTTCAATTCTCCTCGGTTTAATGCTTGTATGTAATATTTGGTGCTGAGTAGCTTCCCCACAGTCAAAAAGCCAAATGCACCCTCTTTCATCCAGGAGCTTTAAAGCCATCGAAGATACATTCCTCAGTTTTGCTGGAATTCCCGCACCCGTACCCAAGAAAAAAACATCCATTGAAAAAAACAGCCTCCTTTCCGGCAGTTCGGATTAAAAACCTGTCAGGCCTTGCCAGTTCGAATATAAACAATATACCATAGCATCCTCGGAATTCATTCTAAAACAATTGGTTTTTGTTTTATTTGACAGGATAGTTCCTGGCCTTTAGAAAGAAACTATGTTAAAAAGGACAAACTTAATATTTGCGAAAATAGCTTTAAACAGATACAATTTTATACTTGTACAGACGTTTTTTTTCGAATGCAATATAACAGCTTTTTCTAAAGCTGCTGGCGGACAAATGTCAGTCCAGCCTTACATACAGAAATTTGTCGAAAAGAGGTTCTAGAATCGTGAAATCAAACGAAAAACCGACCGCATTAATAATGATATTTGGGGCAACGGGGGATTTGGCAAAAAGAAAATTGTTTCCCTCACTTTACCGCTTGTACAAAAAAGGCAGGCTGTCTGAACGTTTCGCGGTAGTCGGGATTGCCAGAAGGCCGCTCTCGAATGATGAATTTCAGGCAAGTGTCAAAACCTCTGTTGAGTCAGCTATTAAAGATAATGGAGAACTTGATGATTTTATTTCTCATTTTTACTACCATTCGCATGATGTGACGAATTCAAGCTCCTATTTGGCATTAAAGAGTATGGCCGAAAAATTGGATACTCATTATTCCCTTGAAGGCAACCGCATTTTCTACCTCGCCATGGCTCCTGAATTTTTTGGAACCATCGCAGAGCATTTAAAAGCCGATGGCCTGACGGATGTGGACGGCTTTAAGCGTCTTGTCATTGAAAAGCCTTTTGGTCATGATTTGGAATCAGCGAAACAGCTTAACAAGCAAATTCGAAAAGCTTTTTCAGAAAATGAAATATACCGGATTGACCACTACTTAGGAAAAGATATGGTGCAAAATATTGAAGTTATCCGTTTTGCCAATGCCATTTTCGAACCTTTATGGAACAATCGCTACATCTCAAATATCCAGGTTACATCAAGCGAAGTATTGGGTGTAGAAGAACGCGGCCGTTACTATGAAAAAAGCGGTGCTCTTCGTGACATGGTTCAAAACCATATGATGCAAATGGTTGCCCTCCTGGCAATGGAACCTCCAATCCGGCTGACAACGGATGAGATCAGATCTGAAAAAGTGAAGGTATTAAGAGCCATGCGTCCGCTTGAAGGGGATCAGGTGAAAGAATACTTTGTCCGCGGCCAATATGGAAAAGGCCAAATAAACGGACAGGAAGTCCCCGCTTACAATGAAGAACCGATGGTGGATGAACAATCAAACACCGAAACTTATGTTGCTGGCAAGCTGATGATTGACAATTTCCGCTGGGCAGGTGTGCCAATCTACATTCGCACTGGAAAAAGAATGGCTGCAAAATCAACGAAAATTGTTATCCAGTTCAAGGATATTCCGATGAACTTATATTATCAGACTGAGCAAACGTTAAATCCGAACCTTCTGGTCATCCATATTCAGCCTGAAGAAGGAATTACCCTTTATTTGAATGCACAAAAATCAGGTCAAAACATGGAAGCCACACCAGTAAAATTAAACTTTGCCAACAAAGGCATCGATGATATGAATACGCCTGAGGCCTATGAAAGGCTATTATATGATTGCATGCGAGGAGACGCAACCAACTTTACCCACTGGGATGAAGTGGCCCTTTCCTGGAGTTTTGTCGACAAAATTTCCGACGTATGGGAAAACACTAAAGAAGGTGGCTTCCCTAACTACGAATCCGGTTCAATGGGTCCAAACGAAGCAGACCAGCTGCTTGAAAAAGACGGTTTCTTCTGGTGGCCAGTAACAGACCTTGATGTTGAACAATGCTAAATAATTTTCGACCCCCCTGCCGCGGCAGGGGGGTCGTTTAGTGAATGCCATAATTCAGCTTCCTGCAATACAAAAAAACAGCGCCTTTTGGACGCTGTTTTTATATTACTCCATCCAATTGGTATGGAAGATGCCTTCTTTGTCTGTACGCTGATAAGTGTGTGCGCCAAAGTAGTCACGCTGTGCCTGAAGAAGGTTAGCAGGCAAAGTTTCTGTGCGGTAGCTGTCATAATAGGACAGCGCAGCAGAGAAGCATGGTACAGGGATGCCGTTTTTCACAGCCGTACTGATAATTTCACGGGTAGCATCCTGGTAGCTTTCCACGATTTCCTTGAAATACGGATCAAGAAGCAGGTTCTTTAAACCAGGCTCACGGTCATATGCTTCCTTAATTTTTTGAAGGAATTGAGCACGGATAATGCATCCGCCGCGGAAAATCATAGCAATATCGCCGTATTTAAGATCCCATCCATATTCTTCGGATGCTGCTCTCATTTGAGCAAAGCCTTGTGCGTATGAGCAGATTTTGCTCATGTAAAGGGCTTTGCGGACACTTTCGATAAAGGCTTTTTTATCGCCGGCGAATTCCGATGCGGCTGGCCCGCGCAGAACTTTGCTTGCGTTGACACGCTCTTCTTTCATAGCAGAAATGAATCGGGCAAATACGGATTCAGTAATGATTGGAAGCGGTACACCGAGGTCAAGCGCACTTTGGCTTGTCCATTTGCCGGTTCCCTTTTGGCCAGCTGTGTCAAGAATGACATCTACCAGCGGCTTGCCGGTTTCATCATCTTTTTTCGTGAAGATATCAGCCGTGATTTCAATTAGATAGCTGTCAAGCTCACCTTTATTCCAATCGGCAAATACTTCATGAAGCTCCTCAGCAGTCAAGCCAAGCACATTTTTCAAAAGAAAATAAGATTCGGAAATCAGCTGCATATCACCGTATTCAATGCCGTTGTGGACCATTTTTACATAATGGCCTGCCCCATCCGGACCGATGTATGTTGTGCATGCTTCACCACTAACCTTTGCCGCGATATCTTGAAAAATCGGGGCAACCAGCTCGTAGGCTTCTTTTTGGCCGCCAGGCATAATCGAAGGCCCTTTTAATGCGCCTTCTTCACCGCCGGATACTCCTGTACCGATGAAGTGGATGCCCAGCTCGCTTAATTCCTTATTGCGGCGCTGTGTGTCCACAAAGAAGGTATTTCCGCCATCAATCAGAATATCCCCTTTATCCAATAAAGGCTTTAACTGCTCAATTGTCGCATCTGTCGGACCGCCTGCTTTAACCATAAGCATGATTTTACGCGGTTTTTCCAGGGAATCCACAAACTCTTCAAGTGTATATGTACCTTTAAAATTTCTTCCTTCCACTTCTCTAAGCATCTCATCCGTTTTTTCACGTGAGCGGTTAAAAACGGATACAGAGTAACCTCTGCTTTCAATATTCATGGCAAGATTTTTGCCCATTACGGCTAAGCCGATAACACCAAACTGTGATTTCGTCATCTTTTTATTACTTCCCTTCTAGCCTTTATGCGTGTAATTGCTTGTTCAAAAAAAGCTTTCTTAAGAGTTTTTATGAACATTTAATCCAATAAAAGAATCCACTTTACTTTAGCAAGATTCCTATTCTTATTCAACTTTCCTGTCTTAGTTTAGCTTATAGCCGCCTGAAAAACTCATGAAATATCATCTTTTTCTTTTTTATTGCCCCTTTCAGGCATACTATGCAAAAAGTCTTTATTAAAGCTGGTATCAGTGCCGATTTTGGGGCGGGTCAATTTCATTTCCGAAAGTGCACCTGCATTGTCGATTATTTTAGTTCCGTATTTCTTGCGCAAAAGTTCCATTGTCTGAAATAACGGCTCCTTTCTGGCATCCTTTTCAAAACTGAATAGATCCAGCTGTTTAACCGCCTGTTCGGGATAAACAAGGTCTGTTCCTGTAATGCCCAGCAATCGTACTGCATTTCCATTCCAATGTTTTATAAAAAGCTCTTTTGCCATTTGATAAATATCTTCATCCTGCTGAATCGGATTCTTCAGTTTGCGGCTTCTGGTAATGGTTTTCCGGTCCTTATACCGAATGGTAATCCCCAGAGATACCGCCATTACTTTTTTCCTTTTCAGTCTGGAAGAAACCTGTGCAGCCAATTTTTCAAGCACCTGAAGCAGCTCTCTTTGATTTGAAACGTCCCTTGGCAGTGTAGTCGAATTCCCCACACTTTTAAATTCAGAAGCCGATTCCGGATCGACTTTTCTAAGATCTTGGCCATTAGCTTTTTGTTTCAGTCTCGGGCCATTGATGCCCAGGGCTGCTTTTAAATTAATTTCATCCGCTTTTGCCAATTCGCCGATAGTGGTGATGTTGAGATTTCTCAGCTTTTCCCCGGTTTTCTTGCCGACTCCGTGCATTTCTTCCACTTGCATTGGCCATAGAATATGCGGTACATCTCTTTTTCTGAGAACAGTAATCCCCATTGGCTTTTTCATGTCAGAAGCCATCTTGGCTAAAAATTTGTTGGGAGCAACACCGATGCTGCAGGGCAAATCGAGCTGCTGAAAGATCTGCTTCTGTATCGTCTCGGCAATCTCTATTGGGCTCCCAAACTCATAGCTGTCTGTTATGTCCACATATCCTTCATCAATGGATACAGGTTCAACAAGGGAGGAATATTCGTGCAATATATCAAACATTCCCATAGAAGCTGCACGATATCTCTCAAAATTTGGCTTCATTATAATCAGCTGGGGACAGAGCTTTTTAGCCTCCCATAGAGGCATGGTGGTTTTTACGCCGAAGCTCCTTGCCTCATAGCTGCAAGTCACAATTATTCCGCGCCTCTCCTCCGGATTGCCTGCGATCGCTAAAGGCTTGCCCTTTAATGTGGGATCATAAGCCATTTCAACCGAAGCATAAAAACTATTCATATCAACATGGAGGATAACTCTCCCGTTTTTTGGATACATTTGTTTCATGCCGGCACTTCCCTGTAAAAATAATTCAATTCTATTTTAGCAGAAATTTTTCTTTTCTTTTATTAGAAGGATTTTATAAAAGCAAAAACAGAGAATCTTGATCCCCTGTTTTTATATTCGATCACTATGCTGTTGTGTGCTGCGTTTTCATATACTCCTTTATTTCCCTTATTCCTTCCAGAGATTCCACCAGCTTTGCAGGGTCGATTATGGTAATCAGCCTGCTTTCGATATTGGCTACACCTGTAAAATAATTGGTCTTTTGATAGGCAATCAAACCTGGCTGTTTCAGGCAGTCTGCTGGAATATCGAGAATTTCCTTGGCTTCATTCACTAGCACTCCGAATGATAGCTCGTCTGTCTGCAGCACGATCATTCTTGCTGAGTCGCTATCGGGCAGTGTCCGGCTGTAAAGAATTTCTTCAAAATCAACAACGGGAATTAGCTCTCCCCGGACTTTAACAATTCCTCTTACATGACTAGGCAAATGAGGAATCGGTGTAATGCCCTCCATTTTTTCAATTGATATAACAAAAGGAATGGGCGTGGCATATTCCTCATTTCCTGCACAGAAAACGACAGCTTTATTATTTTCAGTCATTCCATTTCCTCCTCGGAAACTCTTATGTATAGAACTAATATACCATAGCCATTATTTTCTAACTAGTGAGGAAACTAATTGAATTCAGTAATATAAAAAAGAGAACCGCATCGGGTTCCCTTTCTTTAAGCTTACGCTTAGACTTCTTCGATAATGGCAATAACCATTTCAGCCAATTTATTTAATTCTTCAATAGGCATGCGCTCATTGGTTGTATGAATTTCTTCATAGCCAACAGCAAGATTGACTGTAGGAATTCCTAAACCGGCAATAACGTTCGCATCGCTTCCGCCGCCGCTGTGAAGAAGCTCGGAGCTCCTGCCAATCTTGGCAGCGGCTCTGCGGGCTACCTCAACGACATGGTCGCCTTCGCCAAATTTAAAGCCAGGGTACATAACCTGAACATCCACTTCAGCTTTGCCGCCCATTTCTTCGGCAGCACTTTCAAAAGCTTCTTTCATTTTAGCTACCTGCTGTTCCATTTTTTCAGGAATTAATGAACGTGCTTCTGCTAAAATATCAACATGATCACACACGATATTCGTCTGCTGGCCGCCTTCAAAACGCCCAATGTTAGCCGTTGTTTCTTCATCAATGCGGCCAAGCGGCATTCTTGAAATCGCTTTCGCTGCCATAGTGATAGCAGAAATGCCTTTCTCAGGGGCTACACCGGCATGTGCTGTTTTCCCTAGAATAGCAGCTTTTACTTTTGCTTGTGTCGGAGCGGCAACGATAATATTTCCCACTTTTCCGTCACTGTCCAGTGCATAGCCGAACTTCGCTTTAACAAGTGAAGGATCGAGTACCTTCGCTCCGACCAGTCCGGATTCTTCACCAACTGTGATTATAAACTGGATAGTTCCATGAGCAATATTCTGCTCTTTCAGGACTTTAACAACTTCCAGCATAACAGCAAGTCCTGCCTTGTCGTCGGCACCCAGGATCGTTGTTCCATCTGTTACAACATAGCCGTCCTTAATGGAAGGTTTAATTCCTTTTCCAGGAACAACCGTATCCATATGGGAAGTGAAATAAATTGTGTCTGTTCCTTCTTTAGTTCCCTGAAGAGTGCAGATGAGGTTGCCTGCACCGTGTCCGGTCTGTGCAGTTGTATCGTCTTCGTACACCTCAACCCCAAGATCCCTGAATTTTTTCTTCAGGACTTTTGCAATTTGAGCTTCATACTTTGTTTCAGAATCAATTTGCACCAGTTCCAGAAATTCGTTTAATAAGCGTTCCTCATTAATCATTTATGTACAAACCTCCAAATTTAAGCTTACTAAGCAAGTATAACTCCAAAATTTTGGCACAGCAAATAAGGAATCATTTATAGCGGAATATTTCCATGCTTTTTATGCGGCCTGCTTTCTTTTTTATTTCGCAGCATTTCAAGCGCCTGAATGATCTTGATTCTCGTTTCTCGCGGATCGATGACATCATCCACCATGCCCCTGCTTGCCGCCACATATGGATTAGCGAACTTTTCTCTGTACTCCTCGATTTTTTGTGCTCTGGTGGCCTCGGGATCTTCACTATTCTGGATTTCCCTTGCAAAAATAATGTTGGCTGCACCTTGAGGACCCATTACGGCTACTTCCGCATTCGGCCATGCAAATACAAGATCTGCGCCGATAGATTTACTGTTCAGGGCAACGTAGGCTCCGCCGAAAGCTTTTCTTAAAATAACAGTAAGCTTTGGCACTGTTGCTTCTGAGTAAGCATAGAGAATCTTTGCACCATGCCGTATGATCCCGCCATGCTCCTGTTTAACACCTGGGAAAAAGCCTGTAACGTCCTCAAATGTAATAAGAGGAATATTAAAGGAATCACAGAACCGGATAAACCTTGAAGCCTTATCGGAAGAATCAATATCAAGTCCTCCTGCCATTACCTTCGGCTGATTGCAGACAAGTCCCACCGTTTCACCCTTGATTCGGGCAAGCCCGACTACAATATTCTTAGCAAAGTCACGCTGTACCTCCATAAAAGTATCTTTATCCACTACCTGTTCAATGACTTTTCGGACGTCATATGGACGAAGGGCATCAAAAGGAATGGCGTCTGTCAGATCCGGACGGTAATCATCGTCCTCATCCCGTTCTGACAATGGCGGTTTTTCCTCATTATTCTGTGGAAGGTAGCTTAAAAGACTTCGCACCTGCTCAATAACTTCCTCTTCGGACTCGCCTCTAAAGTGTGCGTTTCCGCTGATTGTGTTATGCACACGGGCACCGCCCAGATCCTCCGGTGAAATTTTTTCCCCAGTTACCGTTTCGATTACTTTTGGGCCAGTTATGAACATCTGGCTCGTTTTTTCCACCATGAAGACAAAATCCGTGATCGCTGGAGAATAAACCGCTCCGCCTGCACAAGGCCCCATAATGACGGAGATCTGAGGAATCACTCCTGAATAAATGGAATTCCGGTAGAAAATATGGCCGTACCCATCAAGGGAAACAACACCTTCCTGAATTCTGGCACCTCCGGAATCATTCAAGCCTACAAATGGAGCCCCATTTTCTGCCGCCAAATCCATTACATTGGCAATTTTTTTTGCATGCATTTCCCCAAGGGCACCGCCAAAAACAGTAAAGTCCTGGGAAAATAAGAAGATAGGCCGTCCGTTGACTTTACCATAGCCCGTTACAACACCATCGCCGGGGCCTTTTTGGTTTTCCAATCCAAAATCTGTGCTGCGGTGCTCAATAAATGGATTCAGCTCAACGAATGTGCCCGGGTCAACTAATAAATCGATTCGTTCACGGGCAGTCAGTTTCCCTTTTTCATGCTGTTTTTGTATACGTTCATCCCCTCCGCCCAGTTCGACTTCCCTGCGGCGGTCGTATAACTCATTTATTTTCTCATAGATGTCTGCCATGCTTTATTTCAATCCTTTCTTTTCACAAAATTCGTATAATATGCCGCCTGTTGATTTCGGGTGCATAAAGGCTACCTGGGCACCGCCAGCACCAATCTTCGGTTCATCCTGCAGCATCCTGATGCCCTGTTCCTTCATTTGATTAATGCGTTCCTGTATGCTGTCAACACCTAATGCTACATGATGAAGACCTTCGCCTCGCTTCTCTATAAACTTGGCAATTGGACTTTCTTCACTTGTCGGTTCCAGCAGCTCAAGTTTCGTTTCCCCTGCTTTAATAAAAGCAACCTTTACCCCTTGACTTTCCACTTCCTCAATTCCGAGAAATTCTAGCTGCAGCGTTTCAGTATAAAATGGAAGCGCTTCATCAAGAGACCTGACTGCAATCCCTATATGGTCCACCTTCTGGATCATCTGATTTCCTCCTCATGGATGTCGGATATTATCAATTTCCCGCAGAATGCGGGCATATTTTAAGACTATTATTTAAATATTCGTTAAAAATGTCGAAAATCCTTTTAAAAATTGAGCGGTTGTTCAATTTGAAGATTCTTAGTAAAATAATAGTAAGAATTGGGACGAGGAGGAATAGAATGTCAAATAAGAAAATGACAAAGGTGATTGTTTATTTAATGATATTTGCAATGCTCGCATCTACACTCATTATGGGAATGTCGATGTTTTTATAACAGAAACTATGTAGATTTTTTCAGCTGCTGCGGATGGCCATTCCGGGCAGCTTTTTTTGTTTTATCCAACATATTTTTAACAGGTTATCTAATTTATCTAACATATTTTAGAATTTATTTTACATCTATAACACTTTCCAGTCATACAAGGCATTAAAAAACTGCATCCATTCAGATGCAGCTGTACATTCTTTTAATTATCTTTTTTTATTGCGCCGTATTCTCTTCCTAGTTCGTCAAAGTTTTTGGTTGAGGTGACTACTAAGATCTTTGTTCCAATCGGCACGGATTCATATAACGACTCGACAGCTTCATTCTGCAGTCTAATACATCCATTGGAGACATATCTGCCGATGGACGATGGATCGTTGGTTCCGTGAATGCCATAGATTCTGCCATCTGTTTCCTCTGCGTCAAACCCAATCCATCTTGACCCTAGCGGATTACGGGGGTCACCGCCTTTAATTTCCTTTTTCCTATAGTAAGGATCCGCTGCCTTTACAGTAACAGTAAACAGGCCTTCAGGTGTAAGATCATCCGTTTTCCCGGTTGCAGCTGAGATGACATTCTGGACATTATTATCCTGAATATACGCAACTTCATTAGTCCGTTTATTGACAATTAAAAATGGATCTCCTGGCAGCGGGTTGGGTCCCAAAGGCCAGATTGGGGAAAATGAAAAAAACATGATGGCCGCTGCAGCAAACTTCAGCATGATCATTCACGCTCCAATTCCTTTTCCTTAGTTTGCTTCTGCTGTCCTGTCTTGATTCATTTCCCTATCCTTTAATCCTATAAAAGAGCTTTTTATAATTAAATACTGTTCCATTTCTTTTACAAAGTGAAGCAGCGCAGCCCGTGCCTCAAATTCCTCTCTTGTCTTGGGGAGCTCCATATTTTCAAATGAAACTCTCATTCGGTATAATTTCTCCAGAAATTGAATGGCCGTATTCCCTGGATGAATGTGGTCCGATAACTCCTCAATAAAGTCAGCAATCATCTCCCCCTGTTCAACAGGCAATGCAATGGACGTAACACTTGGAAGAACACGCTCAATAATCTCAAATTGTTTTTCCCTCATTTTAAAATAGTGATAATATAAATTATCATTCCTTCGGAAATGGTTTTCGACATCTCTGAAAGCCAATGTTTTTGCCTTATCGATCAATTCCATCGTTTCAGTGATTTCTCTGCCATCCCAGCTGCTCTCATGTGTGCGCAAATACTTCACGATTTCATCAAAGATTATCTTAAAGTTATCCTCTATCTCGAGTCTATACTCCTTAAGCTTCGATTCCAGACTGGGCATATAGAGGTTTGCGATGAGCGCCACACCAATACCTACAGTAATAATGCCCAGTTCATTCAGCAGGAGTTCCTTTGAAACTTTCCCTGCAGAATAAATATGCAGAATAATAACGGAGCTTGTCACTATCCCATCACTGGCCTTTACCATGACAGCTGCGGGGATAAAAAACAAAAGCAGCAGTCCAATTACAAGCGGATGGTAGGCAATCCCCTCAAAAAACAAGGAAGAAAACACCATTGCCATTAAGCAGGCAAAAAAACGGTCCCATGAAGCGCGCAGAGACTTTTTCTTCGTTACTTTTATGCATAAAATAGTTAAGATTCCTGCAGAGACAAAATTATCAAGCTGCAGCATTTGTGCAATCATAATGCTAATGGAAGTTCCCACGGCAGTCTTGATTGTCCGGTAGCCAATTCTGTACTTCATTTAGTCAAACTCCTATATTCATTTGCCCGCATCAAATTATAAGAAGGCTGTTAGTTTTGAGAAAAGCGAAAGAGAAGATGATCCTTTTGATCATCTTCTCCCATAGCATATATCGATTATAGCATTTTTTGCAAGAAATCCCTTGCACGTTCACTCTTAGGATTAGAAAAAAATTCTTTAGGTGAAGAATCCTCTACAAGCACGCCGCCATCCAGGAAAAGCACCCTGTCTGCCACTTCACGGGCAAATCCCATTTCATGGGTTACAATTGCCATTGTCATGCCTGTATGGGCTAAATTTTTCATAACGTCCAGCACTTCTTTCACCATTTCCGGGTCAAGAGCGGATGTCGGTTCATCAAACAGCATGACATCAGGCTTCATAGCAAGAGCTCTGGCAATCGCGACCCTTTGCTTCTGTCCCCCGGATAACCGATTTGGATATTCGTATGCTTTGGCTGATAATCCGACCTTCTCCAAAAGCTCGATCCCTGCTTTCTCAGCGTCCGATTTCGAAACTCCCTTAACCTTCATTGGTGCATAGGTCAGGTTTTGCAGAACCGTTTTGTGTGGAAATAAATGAAAATGCTGAAAAACCATTCCCACATTTTGGCGCACTTTCATAATGTTCGTGCTCTTATCCGTAATGTTCTGCCCGCTAATCATGATCCGGCCGTCTGTAGGCATTTCCAGGAGATTGATGCAGCGCAGCAATGTTGACTTGCCGGAACCGGATGGACCAATAATTGCTACTACTTCGCCATCTTGAATACTGGTAGAAATACCTTTAAGAACTTCAAGTTTACCGAAATGTTTATGCAAATTTTCCACTTTAATCACTGCGTCTCATTCTCCTTTCGATCCCTTTTCCAAGCACAGTCAGGATCATAACCATAATGTAATAGATAAGCCCGGCAATCAGTATTGGTTCGAAGTATGAAAACTTTTCGCCTCCCACGATGTAAGCCCGGCGCATCACGTCTGTAACACCAATAACCGTTACGATTGCAGACTCTTTTGTCAGGGTAATAAACTCGTTCATCAAAGCAGGCAAAATGTTTTTCATCGCCTGCGGGAGAATGATATCCATCATGGCCGGCCTATATGGTACACCTAAAGCCATGGCCGCTTCACTTTGGCCCTTATCTACGGCCAGGATGCCGGCCCGGATAATCTCCGAAATATAGGCTGCTGAGTTTAGTCCAAAAGACAAGACGGCAGCTGTGGAAGGATCAATTTTATACCCGATCAGCTGTGGTGATCCATAATAAATGAGCATTAGCTGAAGAACAAGAGGTGTTCCTCTAAAGACGGATGTATAGGCATCTGCAATCCACCCAAGAGGTTTAAATCTGCTGATTTTAAAGAATGATAGAATAATGCCTAAGACAAAACCCAGTATCCCTGCCATAGAAACTATTTGAAGCGTGACGCCAATGCCTTTCAGTATATATGGAAGGGAGGGGATGAACTGCTGAAAATCCAGATTCACTATCTTTCCATCCTCTCTATAAGTAGTTTATTAGTTTTCGAGAAGAATAAAGCGTCCAAAGGAAAATATGCCTTGGACGCCAATTCCCAGCGGAATTATTTGTTATCAAACCATTTTACGATTAGTTCTTCCAATTCACCGTTTTCTTTCATCTTCAAAAGCTCTGCATTAAATTTTTCAGTTAAATCGCTTCCTTTAGGAAAAGCAATGGCCGAACCTGCCTCCGCTTCAGCTTCTTCGATAGTAAAACCGGCTAAATCTTCATTTTTTTCAAAGTATCCTTTAGCAACAGTGTCTTCAATCATGGCAGCATCAAAACGGCCTGCCATAATTTCCTGAATCAATTCAGGGATGCGATTGCGGTTTTCCACAGTCATATCAACTGTCTCACCAATTTCTTCTGCTTTATCTGCCTGGATGGAGGCAAGCTGAACTCCTAAAGTTTTTCCGTTCAAATCTTCCAATGACTCAATTCCGCTTCCTTTTTTTGAGACGATCATGTGGCTCGCTGTATAATATACATCACTGAAATCAACGTTTTGTTTGCGCTCTTCAGTAGGTGTCATACCGGCCAGAACAAAATCAACCTGGCTTGTTTCCAATGCAGGAATCAATCCGTTAAAGTCCATATCCTTTACTTGTATCTCATAACCCAGTTTTTCAGCGATCGCTTTGGCCAAATCCACATCAAAGCCGATAATTTCTTCCCCTTTTGCGGAATCTACATATTCAAATGGCGGATAATCCGCTGACGTGCCCATTGTTAATACTTTTTTATCTGAGTTTTCCCCTGATCCGCTTCCCGTGCTGGCTTCTTCACTTGTGCCGCATGCAGCTAATACACTGACTAAAAGTATACTTAAAGCAAACATGATGACTTTTTTCATTTTAGTTTCCCCCTATAAAATATGAATAATTTCTGCATAACTATTAATAAATATTCACTAAAATGAATTTTAACAGATTTTTATATTTATGCAATAACATTTTTAAATATTTATACAAAGTTTAATTATTCAGACAAGTATACACACAAAAAAAAGTCCCGAAATTCGGGACCTTCCGCTATTTAAAGCTCTTCGCAATATTTCTCAAAGGTATCCTGCAGTTTTTGAACAACAGCCATTGGCTCATGTCCTTCAATTTCATGGCGCTCGATCATCGTGCATAATTCTCCGTCTTTAAGAAGAGCAAAAGATGGTGATGATGGCGGATAACCGGTAAAATAAGATCTTGCTTTTTCTGTTGCTTCTTTGTCCTGGCCGGCAAATACAGTAACCAAATGGTCAGGGCGCTTATCATAATGCAGGGAATGCATGGCCGCCGGACGGGCAATTCCGCCTGCACACCCGCAGACTGAGTTCACCATTACAAGTGTTGTGCCTTTTTTATTAAGGGCTTCATCCACTTCTTCCGGTGTCGTTAATTCTGTATAGCCAGCATGCACAATTTCCTGCCGCGCCTGCCTTACAACATCATTCATAAATAAATTGAAATCCATATTCATAATCATCGCTCCTCTGCCAAATTTCTTTTTCACTATATACATAATACCAAGACAAGAACAAATTTTACAATCAAGTCAATTTTTCGAATAAAAAAGTTTAGCTTTTGGGTTATGGGGGAAAGATAAAACTACAGCTAGATCCATACCCCTAAACTCCCTAGATTCGCCAGTGCCCGCAAGGCACTGGCCATTTTTTTGTATGAAAAGCTGCCCCGGCGCGGGCAGCTTTATCTTTTCGAATAGATATTAAACAATTCTTCCACTGCAGATGTAACCGTCCTGTTTCCTGCGATGACCTCGTTTTCGATTTTTGGAAGGAGCGGCTTTACTGCAGGATGATAAAAAAAGCTGAATTGAAGCTGATCGAGGATCATGGAATGGATCCATTGTTTTGTCTGGAGTCTTCTTCTTTCCTCAAACACGCCTGAGGCTTTTGAGGTATCTTCAAATGTTTTGATTACTTTCCATATCTCAGGGATGCCCTGATTAAAAACAGAAGAGCAGGTATAGGCTCTGGTTTGCCATCCCTTTGTAGCAGGCTGGAGAAAATGAAGAATACGGTTATATTCTGCTTTTGTTTTCTCGGCCAATTTTTTATTGCTTCCATCGGCTTTGTTGACAATTACCGCATCCGCCAGTTCCATAATGCCTTTTTTCATTCCCTGCAATTCATCGCCTGCCCCTGTCAGCGTTAATAGCATAAAAAAGTCAACCATGTCCCTGACAATGACCTCACTTTGTCCCACACCGACTGTTTCGACCAGAATTACATCAAAGCCTGCCGCTTCACACAGAAGCATGGTTTCTCTTGTTTTCCGGTGGACTCCTCCCAATTTCCCTGCTGAAGGGGAAGGCCTTATGAATGCATTTGGGTTTCTGGACAGCTGCTCCATTCTCGTTTTATCGCCAAGGATGCTTCCGCCGCTCAAGCTGGAGCTCGGATCGACAGCAAGCACCGCTACTTTTAATCCTGCATCACATAGGTATGTCCCAAATGATTCAATGAATGTGCTCTTACCTGCTCCCGGCACCCCTGTTATCCCAATCCTGAGCGATTGTCCTGAATGGGGCAAAAGTTTGAGCAGGATTTCCTGTGCATGACGAAAATGATGTTCTGCATTACTTTCAATCAGAGTGATCGCTCTGGCAAGCACACCTCTGCTGCCATTCAAAATACCTTCTTCCAGAACGTTAAGATCAGGGAGGGCGGCAGATTTTTTTTGAAACCTGCCTTTTTTCTCAAATTTCAGCTCCGGCTCACCTGTATCCACACCACCGCGGACAATGCTTGAAAAATTATCTGCTTTTTCTTCATCAAACCATTCCGGTTTCTTATCCTCAGTCATTTACTGGGTCACTTCCTCATACCCGAGACGGCTGTATATCTCCCTGATGACTTTTTGGGCTGCCACTGGAATGACGGTGCCCGGGCCAAAAATGGCAGAAGCACCATGCTCATATAAATACTGATAATCCTGTGCCGGAATAACCCCGCCAATGACGACAATAATATCTTCCCTGTCCAGTTTTTTCAGTTCAGCGGCAAGCTGCGGAAGAAGGGTTTTATGTCCGGCAGCAAGTGAACTGATGCCAATGACATGTACATCATTTTCTACAGCCTGCATGGCTGTTTCTTCCGGTGTCTGGAAAAGAGGGCCTATATCCACATCAAAGCCGAGATCGGCAAAGGCAGTGGAAATGACTTTTGCTCCTCTGTCATGTCCATCCTGCCCCATCTTGGCAATCAGAATCCGCGGCCTCCTTCCCTCATTTTCAAGAAATTCATCTGTCATCTGCTTCACTTCTGCAATTTCATCTTCGTTGGAAAAAGCAGAACTGTACACGCCGCTGATAGAACGGATAATTGCTTTATGGCGATTGGCCACTTTTTCAATCGCTTCAGAAATTTCCCCAAGAGTGGCTCGAACCCTGGCTGCATTTACTGCTAGCTCAAGAAGATTTCCTTCCCCTGTATCTGCAGCTCTAGTAATAGCTTCCAAGGCTTCAGCAACTTTCTCATTATCGCGTGAAGCCTTCAGCTGCTCCAGCTTCTCGATTTGCTTTAATCGGACAGCTGTGTTATCAATGTCAAGAATATCAATCGGCTCTTCTTTTTCCAGCCGGTATTTATTCACACCTATTATGGTTTCTTTACCGGAATCAATTTGTGCCTGCCTTCTGGCAGCCGCTTCTTCGATCTTCATTTTTGGCAATCCTGTTTCGATCGCCTTGGCCATTCCGCCAAGATTTTCGATTTCTTCAATATGCTCCCAGGCGCGCTTAATTAACTGATCTGTTAAAGCTTCAACATAATAAGAGCCGCCCCAAGGATCAATTACATTCGTGATCCCTGTCTCTTCCTGAAGGTACAGCTGCGTATTTCTAGCTATACGGGCAGAAAAGTCTGTCGGCAATGCAATGGCTTCATCCAGTGCATTCGTATGAAGGGATTGTGTATGGCCCATTGAAGCGGCATGCGCCTCAATGAGAGTCCTTGTTACATTATTAAACGGATCCTGCTCTGTTAAGCTCCAGCCAGAGGTTTGAGAATGCGTTCTAAGTGCCATTGATTTTGGATTATCCGGCTCGAAGGTCTTCATCATTTTTGCCCATATGAAGCGGGCTGCCCGCATTTTTGCCACTTCCATAAAGTAATTCATGCCGATTGCCCAGAAAAACGAGAGCCTTGGTGCAAAGGAGTCGATATCGATTCCAGCTTTAAGGCCGGTTCTTACATATTCGAGACCATCTGCCAGCGTATAGGCAAGTTCAATATCAGCAGGAGCCCCCGCTTCCTGCATATGATAGCCAGAAATACTGATGCTATTGAACTTAGGCATGTATTTTGAAGTATATTCAAAAATATCGGCAATGATCTTCATGGACATTTCCGGAGGATATATATATGTGTTGCGCACCATATATTCTTTTAAGATATCATTCTGGATCGTTCCAGAAAGTTTCTCCTGGCTTACTCCCTGCTCTTCCGCTGTAACAATATAAAAAGCCATGACAGGCAATACCGCTCCATTCATCGTCATGGATACAGACATTTGATCTAAAGGTATCCCATTAAACAAAGTCTTCATATCCAGGATGGAATCAATGGCCACGCCAGCTTTCCCGACATCTCCCTCGACTCTTGGATGATCTGAATCATAGCCTCTATGAGTAGCCAGATCGAAAGCGACTGATAAGCCTTTTTGACCCATTGCAAGGTTGCGCCTGTAAAAGGCATTACTTTCCTCTGCAGTAGAGAAACCGGCATACTGCCGGACAGTCCATGGCCTGTTCACATACATGGTTGAATATGGCCCTCTTGTATAAGGGGGCAGTCCAGGCTTATCGTTTATGTGCTCCATGTCTTTAAGATCTTCATTTGTGTACAGAGGCTTTACATTTATTTGCTCATTTGTTTCAAAGAGAAGATGATCAATGGATGAATCGATTTCTTCCTCAGCTTTTCTTTTCCAGTCATCTTTGGCTGATTGTTTTGCTTTAAGAATATCCAGGCTTTTAAAATCAGGTTTATTGGCCATTGCTTGCCGCCTCCATCTCGTTCAGCATATTTAAGAGAGTTTCATAGCAATCGCTCTTTACATGAATGTATCCGCCGATGCCAGCGTTCTCATATTCATCCTTTTCCCTCTCTTCGGGAAGGCCGGCTAAATAGATTTCAGCTGACGGGAAAGCTTCTTTCAATTGTTTAATTAAAGGTACAGCCATGCTATCGTATAGTTCATTTGATCCGCAAATAAAATAATGCCTGCAATTTGTTTTTTGAATAAATGCTTCAGCATCTTCAGGGTTATATACCGAACCGCTTTTAACTGCATCAACTCCTCCGGGAGCCAGGAAGCCGGAAATAAAATCAGCACGCGCCTTATGGTCTTTCAATGCTCCCAGACAGATAAGACCTGCTTCAGGACGAATGCCCTTTCCTTTTAATCTTTCAGATAAATTCCGCAAACCCTCGAAAGACTCAGAAAGACGAACCTGTGTGATAGTCTTGAGATCACTCCTGCTGTTACGGACGGTTTCCATTTCTATCTGAAGCGGCTTTTCATCAAGATTTGCATATATATTCGTTCCGATGATACTTTGTTTTCTTGTATGAACATCTTTCTTCTTCTTTTCAAGTACTTGAATAATCTGATCCTGAACCCATCCTGATTGGAGGGCATCCGCCATTCCTCCCTGCTCTTCTATCTCAAGGAAAAGTTCCCAGGATTTAGAAATCAATTCATTTGTCAGATGCTCAATATACCAGGAGCCGCCTGCTGGATCAGACACCTTCAGTAAATGCGCCTCTTCCCTTAAAATCAACTGAGTATTGCGGGCAATCCGTTCTGAAAAAGGAGTTTGAGATCCTTCCGGGTCATTAAATGGGCTGACATGAAGGTATTGGACTCCTCCCAAAATTGCTGCAAACGCTTCATTTCCTGCTCTCAGCATATTCACATAGGAATCATAGGCTGACTTTGTAAAAAAGGATGTCTCTGCTGAAATGACCATTTTTTTACCGTCACCATCAGCTCCGTATGCTTCCGCCACTTTTCCCCATAAAACCCTTGCGGCACGCAGCTTGGCGATTTCCATAAAAAAGTTTGAGCCAACAGCAAACTTAAAAACCATTTTGGATAACATTTCTTCGGTACTTTTGCCTTTTTCAAGAAAATATTGCAGGTGATTTACCCCTGCTGCAAGTGAAAATGCAAGTTCCTGGACAGCATTTGCGCCGCCATTATGATAGATCGCAGAATTTACCATGATTGTTTTCAGGCTGGGCAGATTTACAGCTGCCACACTCACCGTTTCATTCAAATTTTCATATAGCTCATCGATTGAGCGGCCGTTCAGTGAATCGGCAGCAGCAATAGCTAGCGGGTCGGCGGCAATGTATCCAGAGACTTTTTCTTGTCCTTTTACTGCACTAAGACCTGCTATTAATAAGTGCTGATTTGGGCCTGCATCCACACTGAAAGGATATTTGTCATAGAGTTCGCCAACAGCCGCGCTTATCTTCTCTGGATTTTTTAACAGTTCAGGCTCGAAAGCCAGCGCTGTCTGCCCTTTATTTATGGCGGCATGGAGTTTATCTGACAGCTCTTCGGAAGAGGAAGCACTAATTTTCTGTGCAACCTTCCATTTTTCTGACAGGTATCCGGCTGCATAGGAACCTCTTCTAAAATCTTCTAAGCCCGGATACTGAGATAATGCACCAGTTCCCATGTCTTCTCTGGAATAAAGCGGTTTCAATTTTATGTTTTCATATGTATTTCGTGATAATGTTTCTAAGGATTTCCCTTTAAGAGCTTTTTCCGCATTTTGTTCCCAGTCTTGATTTGTCTGCTGCGGGAATTTTTCTTTAATCATTTTCTTTAATGACATAATTTGCTGTCCTTATTGCTGACAGCGTTCCCTCCCCTCATGCGGCAGCGGACCCGTTTCTTGTAAGAAACAATGCCGCAAGAAAATTATAATAAAATTCTAAATTCTCCATATACCTATTTTAGTATACAAAAGAGAAACAAGCAATGAACAATAAGAAACCGCTGCCCCTAAGCAGGGCAGCGGCAATTTTCTTTATTAATAAATAGTTGTATTTTCTTTAGATGTGTTCTCAAGAATTTCTTTCACGCGCTGCAGGAATCGTCCGCATACCAGGCCGTCAAGCACACGGTGATCCAGGGACATACAAAGGTTCACCATGTCACGGACAGCAATCATGCCATTGTTCATGACAACAGGACGCTTCACAATGGATTCAACCTGAAGAATTGCAGCCTGAGGATAATTGATAATGCCCATTGACTGGACAGAACCGAATGAACCGGTATTATTTACAGTGAAAGTTCCACCCTGCATTTCAGCGGAAGTCAATTTGCCTGTACGTACTTTTAATGCAAGGTCATTGATTTCACGGGCTATACCCTTAATCGTTTTTTCATCAGCTGCTTTGATGACCGGAACGAATAACGCGTCATCTGTTGCAACCGCAATGGAGATGTTGATATCCTTCTTCTGGATAATCTTATCTCCTGCCCACATGGAATTAATCTGCGGGAATTCCTTAAGGGCCTGCGCAACAGCTTTTACGAAGAAAGCAAAGAATGTAAGGTTGAAGCCCTCTTTTTGCTTAAACTCACCTTTGATGCTGTTACGGTATTCGACAAGATTTGTAACATCTACTTCCATCATTGTCCAGGCATGTGGTGCTTCATGTTTGCTGCGAAGCATGTTTGCTGCAATCGCTTTACGCACTCCAGTAACAGGGATTTCAACATCACCCGGCATTACTGGAACATTAGGTGCTGGCGCTGCCTGTTTTGGTGATGCTGGCTGGGAAGGTGCCGAAGACGGTGCCGGCGCTTCTGTCTTTTCCGGTGCTGGTGCTGATGCAGCCGCAGCAGCTGCCGCTGTAGGAATATCTCCGGACTCAATTATTTTCATAAGGTCTTTACGGGTAATTCGTCCGCCGGCGCCTGAACCTGTAACTTGATTTAAGTCAATGCCGTGTTCCTGTGAAAGCTTTAGGACTGCAGGTGAATAGCGGACTCCATTAGGAGCTTCTGATTTTGCAGGTGCCGCTTGTGCAGAAGGTGCTGACGCAGAAGGTGCATCAACTTCTTGCTTAGGCTCAGATGGAGCTGGTGCCGCCGCTGCTTCACCGCCGCCTTCAGTTTCGATTGTCAGAATAACCTGGCCAACTTCATAAGTTTCGCCTTCTTCTGCAACCAATTCTTTGATTACACCTGAGAAAGAAGATGGGACCTCCGCATTTACTTTGTCAGTCATTACTTCAGCAAGCGGATCATATTTATTTACTTTATCTCCAACGGAAACCAGCCATTTGCTGATTGTCCCTTCAGTAACACTTTCCCCAAGCTGGGGCATTTTAATTTGCTCAATAGCCATTGGGTAACCTCCTTCTAGCTGCCCGCATTTTGCGGGTCATGCAGCTGGTGCAGCTGATCCGGAATGAATTCCAGCCGGAGAGCCGCATCATCTGCGCTTTCCATTTTTATTAGCTAAGATGCCAGTTATTAAAATTCAGCCAATTCACGCATTGCTTTTTCTACTTTATCAGGGTTAACCATAAAATATTTTTCCATAGTTGGGGCGTAAGGCATTGCTGGCACATCAGGACCGGCAAGCCGTTTGATTGGTGCATCCAGTTCAAACAGGCAGTTCTCTGCAATAATGGCAGAAACTTCACTCATGATGCTGCCTTCTTTATTATCTTCAGTAAGAAGAAGCACTTTACCTGTTTTTGACGCAGCTTCGATAATTGCTTCTTTATCAAGCGGATAAACCGTTCTTAAATCAAGGATGTGCGCTGAGATGCCATCTTTGGCAAGTCTTTCAGCAGCCTGAAGAGCGAAATGAACACATAGGCCATAAGTGATCACTGTGATATCTTCACCCTCGCGTTTGACATCCGCTTTTCCGATGGGCAGAACATAATCATCATCAGGAACCTCGCCCTTAATCAGGCGATATGCACGCTTATGTTCAAAGAATAGTACAGGATCCTCGTCACGGATTGCCGCTTTCAATAACCCCTTTACATCATAAGGGGTAGAAGGCATAACAATCTTAAGTCCCGGCTGATTCGCAAATACTGCTTCGACAGATTGGGAATGATATAGCGCTCCATGAACACCGCCGCCATATGGTGCACGAACAACAATCGGACAGCTCCAGTCATTGTTGGAACGGTAGCGGACGCGTGCCGCTTCTGAAATAATCTGGTTAACTGCCGGCATTATAAAGTCGGCAAATTGCATTTCTGCAATCGGGCGCATTCCATACATCGCTGCACCGATTCCAACCCCTGCAATCGCTGATTCAGCAAGCGGAGTATCAATTACGCGGTCTTCGCCAAATTTATCATATAGTCCTTGTGTCGCTTTAAATACGCCACCTTTTTTACCTACGTCTTCACCTAAAACAAATACCTTTGGATCTCTTTCCATTTCCTCGCGGATTGCCATTGTTACCGCATCGATATAAGAAATTACAGCCATATTCTCTCCCCCTTACTGTTCAGCATAGACATGCTTTAAAGCAGATTCCGCTTCTGCATATGGAGCGTTTTCAGCATAATCAGTTGCTTCGTTTACCAATTTCATAACCCGGTCATTAATTTCCTTTTCGATCGCATCATCCATAACGCCATTTTCTTTCAGGTATGCGCCAAAAGTAATTATAGGATCTTTTGTTTTCGCTTCAGCCACTTCATCAGGAGCACGGTAGCTTCGGTCATCATCATCAGATGAGTGAGGAGTTAAACGGTATGAAATGGTTTCGACCAATGTTGGCCCTTCTCCGCGGCGGCCTCTGTCTGCCGCTTCTTTCACAGCTTTATATACTTCAAGCGGATCGTTTCCGTCAACTGTTATACCCGGCATGCCGTATCCAATAGCTCTGTCAGATACGTTTTCGCAAGCAAGCTGCTTTTCAATCGGTACTGAAATTGCATATTTATTATTCTCACACATAAAGATAACAGGCAGCTTATGAACACCTGCAAAGTTCGCACCTTCATGGAAGTCCCCCTGGTTTGAAGAACCTTCACCAAACGTTACAAAGGTTACCAGATCTTTTCCTTCCAGCTTTCCGCCAAGAGCAACGCCAACAGCATGAGGCACCTGTGTAGTTACAGGTGAAGAGCCTGTTACGATACGGTTTTTCTTTTGACCAAAATGTCCAGGCATTTGGCGGCCGCCTGAGTTTGGATCTTCTGCTTTGGCAAACCCTGAAAGCATTAATTCCTTTGCAGTCATGCCGAACGTAAGGACTACTCCCATGTCGCGATAGTATGGAAGAACATAATCCTTCTCGCGATCAAGTGCAAATGCAGCACCTACCTGAGCAGCTTCCTGTCCCTGACATGAAATAACGAAAGGGATTTTTCCGGCACGGTTCAAAAGCCACATACGCTCATCAATACGGCGAGCTAATAGCATGGTCTCATACATTTCAAGAACTTTCTCATCACTTAAACCTAAATCTTTATGACGGTTTTCAGCCATTTATACAACCTCCTAAGCTAATATGTATCCCGGGCTCCAAAAGTGAGCCTGGACTATTTCATTTTATTAAATTGAAACTTTATCCGTGGATAGCTTTTCCATCAACTGCAAGGGCAGCTTCACCGATTGCTTCAGATAACGTCGGATGAGGGTGGATGGTATGCGCTACTTCCCATGGAGTTGCATCAAGAACACGCGCCAGGCCTGCTTCTGAAATCATGTCTGTTACGTGCGGGCCTATCATATGGACACCCAGGATATCATCAGTATCCTTATCTGCCACAATTTTGACAAAACCGTCGGATTCACCAAATACGAGTGCCTTTCCGATAGCCCGGAATGAGAACTTGCCAGTTTTGACATTATGGCCTTTTTCTTTAGCTTCATCCTCTGTTAATCCAACGCTTGCCGCTTCAGGTGAACTGTAAATGCATTTAGAAACCAGGCTATAGTCAATTGGAGAAGGATTCTTGCCGGCAATGTGCTCAACGGCTGCAATGCCTTCATGAGAAGCAACATGAGCCAGCTGAAGGCCGCCAATAACGTCACCAATTGCATAGATATGGGATTCCTTTGTCTGGAAGTATTCGTTTGCTAAAACAAATCCCTTTTCAATCTGAATATCAGTATTCTCAATTCCAATGCCCTCTGTATTTGCCTGACGCCCCACAGAAACAAGCAATTTCTCTGCGGAGAATTCCGCTTGAGATCCTTTCACTTCAGCTGAAATCGTAACTCCTTCGCCTTTCTGAAGGGTTTCAGGAAGCACTTTTGCTCCTGTTACAATTTTGACTCCCTTTTTCTTCATAAGGCGCTGCATTTCTTTTGAAATTTCTTTATCTTCCGTAGGAATAATGCGGTCAGCATATTCGATAACTGTTACCTCAGCACCAAAGTCTGATAACATTGATGCCCATTCGATGCCGATGACTCCGCCGCCAACAATTATAATGGAGCTTGGCACTTCTTCCAAAGCTAAAGCCTCATCCGAAGTCATTACAAGCTGTCCATCAATGTCCAATCCTGGCAGGGTACGAGGACGTGATCCAGTTGCTACAATAACATTTTTAGGGATCAGCATTTCATTTTCGTCCCCATTGTTCATTTCAACAGAAATTGTCCCTGGCATCGGAGAGAAAATAGAAGGTCCAAGTATGCGGCCAGTCCCTTCGAAAACATCAATCTTGCCTTGCTTCATCAAGTGCTGAACACCTTTATGAAGCTGATCAACGATTTTGTTTTTTCGTTCCTGCACCTTACTGAAATTGATTGATACATCACTTGTCATTACACCAAAATCTTCACTGTGTTTAGCGGTAGCAAACACTTCAGCACTTCTTAATAAAGCCTTGCTTGGTATGCAGCCTTTGTGAAGGCAAGTCCCTCCAAGTTTTCCTTTTTCAACGATTGCCGTTTTTAAACCAAGCTGTGAAGCACGGATGGCAGCTACATAACCGCCTGTGCCTCCGCCTAAAATCACCAAATCATATTCCTGTGCCAAGTTGCTTCCCCCTTCTATTTCAACGCTGCTTTGCCAGCTTTTTTCCCAGGATATTCTTTTTCAATCTCTTCACCGCGGAGGACACGAAGAGCGCCTTCTGCGAGTGCCTGCAGTTCATTTTCACCAGGCTGCACAATAACATCTGCAATCCAGTTAATCCGCTCACTGATTTCGTTTACAAAGTCCTTGCCGTAGGCAAGACCGCCTGTAAGGATGATGGCATCAACCTTTCCGCCAAGTACTGCACTGGCAGATCCGATTTCCTTAGCCACCTGATAAGCCATTGCGGAGTAGACAAGCTTTGCTTTCTCATCTCCGCTTTCAATCATCTTTTCAACTTTTACTGCATCATTTGTTCCCAGGTAACCTACAAGACCGCCTTGTCCAACAAGCTTCTTCATCACTTCTTCACGATAAAAGCTGCCGGAGTAGCAAAGTCCCACCAAATCACCGGCAGGTACTGTACCTGCCCGTTCCGGACTGAATGGCCCGTCTCCATGAAGTCCGTTATTAACATCCACTACTCTGCCTTTTTTATGAGCGCCTACAGTTATACCTCCGCCCATATGCGTAACGATCAGGTTAAGCTCCGCGTACTTTTTGCCAAGTTCTTTGGCTACTCTCCTGGCAACAGCTTTCTGATTCAAGGCATGGAAAATACTTTTTCTTTCTATCATTGAAAAGCCTGAAATACGGGCAATTGGATCCAATTCATCAACCACAACCGGATCGACAATGAACGAAGGAATATTTAAACCCGAAGCAATCTCATATGCCAGGATTCCGCCAAGGTTAGAAGCATGCTGACCAGCAAAACCGGCACGAAGATCCTCAAGCATTGCATCATTAACTGAATATGTGCCTCCTTCAATCGGTCGCAGCAAACCGCCGCGTCCGCACACTGCACTTAATTTGGAGATATTGATTCCTTCATGATCAAGTGTTTCCAGAATGGTCTGCTTGCGGAATTCATATTGATCGATAATACTTTCATAAGAGTTAATGACATCTGCATCATGGCGCAATGTCTTCTCCAGGACAGAGATCTCATTATCGAAGACTCCAATCTTAGTTGAAGTGGATCCCGGATTGATGACGAGAATTCGATGTTCTTGTTCTAGCACGTTTAAACCTCCATAAAGAGCGGAAATTTCCCTTGTAAAAGCATACTCTTACTCAGGTACTATAACTGCCGCTGCATTTTTTCTACTTTGTTTTTAAAGGCAAAGACGCTGAATATTCCATTCAGCGCTTTGCATTTCAGGAAAGATAGTCCTCCCTGAAACTTATCTGCGGCTTAGAATATGATGGCCATTTTGGAGGAATTGTCCGCGTGAATTACGCATTCTTTCAATTCTTTCCTCAACCATGCGGTCAGCCGCTTTATATGTCGGAATTCCATCCCTTTTAGCAATCTCAATAACTTTTTCAATATTATTGTATACAGTTTCAACTTTTTTCATTGCACGTTCGCGGTTATATCCGTACAGCTCATCTGCAACATTAATAACTCCGCCTGCATTAATTACATAGTCTGGAGCGTAAACGATGCCTATCTCATGGATTAAATCACCATGGCGTGTTTCTTTAAGCTGATTGTTGGCAGCTCCAGCGATTACTTTGGCTTTCAGCTGTGGAATTGTATCATCATTAACTGTCGCACCTAGAGCACAAGGAGCATAAATATCGCATTCAACTCCATAAATTTCATTTGGTTCAACTGCTTTAGCACCGAACTCTTCAACGGCACGCTGTACAGCTTCTTTATTAATATCCGTAACAATCAGCTGTGCACCTTCTTCATGCAGATGGCGGCAAAGATTGAACGCAACGTTTCCAACACCCTGAACAGCAATTGTTTTGCCTTCAAGAGAGTCAGTTCCGAATGCCGCCTTTGCTGCTGCCTTCATTCCTCTGTATACCCCATAAGCTGTAACTGGTGAAGGGTTGCCGGAAGATCCGAAAGCAGGTGAAATTCCTGTTACATAATCTGTTTCCTCATGGATCAGGTCCATATCAGCTACAGTAGTACCCACGTCCTCAGCAGTAATATAGCGTCCATTTAAGCCTTGGATATAGCGTCCGAATGCACGGAACATTTCTTCGTTTTTATCTTTGCGCGGATCGCCGATAATAACTGTTTTACCGCCTCCAAGATTTAAACCAGCTGCTGCATTCTTATAAGTCATGCCTCGTGCAAGGCGCAATGCATCCTCAATAGCTGCTTCTTCAGATTCATAAGTCCACATGCGTGTACCGCCAAGTGCTGGGCCTAAAGTGGTATCATGAATAGCAATAATAGCTTTTAAACCTGATTGTTTGTCCTGGCAAAACACCACTTGTTCGTAATCGTAAGTTTCTAGGTATTTGAAGATTTCCATGTTATAATTCCTCCCCGGATTTAATAAAAGTAGTATGTTCGTTTGGATAATAAATTTTTAATTGCGATTTATAAAATGCTGAATGAATTATCAGATCCATTACTTTGCTGAACATATCGCTAAAGCCAGTGAATAAACCTTGCTTTCAGCCGAATCTGCTCTTGAAGTAAGAACGATCGGAGCTTTGGCACCTGCGATAACGGCTCCTACTTTTGCTTTAGCAAAATAGACAAGTGATTTATATAAAGTATTCCCAACTTCGATAGTCGGCACTAATAAAATATCTGCCTGTCCGGCAACTTCGCTTTTGATCCCCTTATGTTCAGCCGCTTCAAAAGAAATTGCATTATCCAGTGCAAGAGGACCGTCGACAAGACAATCTGTTATTTGGCCCCTTTGGTTCATAAGAGTTAATGCTGAGGCATCCAGAGTTGCCTGCATAGCAGGGTTAACAACCTCTACTGCAGCAATCGGAGCTGCAAGAGGCTTTTCTATTCCTATGCTCCTTGCAATTTCAACTGCATTTTTCAGAATTTGTGCTTTTTGGTTAAGGTCCGGTGCAATATTCATCGCTGCATCAGTGACAATTGTAAATCGTTCAAAACCTGGAACCTCAAATACGGCCACATGTGATAAAACATTTCCTGTTCTTAAGCCGAATTCTTTATTTAAGACAGCTTTTAAAATACCTGCCGTCGGGATATTTCCCTTCATCAGTACATTGGCTTTCTGCTCTTTTACAGCCCTTACTGCCAATTCTGCAGCATATGCAGACGATTCTGCATGAATGATTTCAAGCTTAGGGCTATCAGCTGCTGCGCTATGATTCTGATTTAAGATTTCGCGGATTTTTACCTGATCCCCGAATAATAAAAAGCTTGCTAAGTTCAGCTTAATTGCTTCTGCAACGGCTTCGAGAACTTCTTCGTCTTCCGCTGCGGCTACGGCTACAGTTTTCTCACCATATTGGGTTGCTTTCGTTAGAAGCGAATCCAATTTCATCTGTTCAACCCCCTTACTAGAAAAGCGCGTGCCTCACCCTCCCCGACACCTCGCGGGGGCAGGCTGCTTGTGCTAGACAATTATCGACGCCTTTCTCTTGATGTCCATCCGTTTTTTATACTTGCAAGAAGTGTGCCAACTTTAAAACGCTGTGAAAACGCTTTATTCACCGAACTAAAGTACGCAAATAATTGCACACTATGAAATTTATTGCATGCCATCTTTTGCAATATTGTATTTCTCCAGTTTATAGTAAAGATTCCTGACTGAGAGTCCAAGTAATTTAGCTGTCTTGGTTTTATTCCCATCCAGCTTGTAAAGTGTTTGTCTGATCATTTTCGCCTCATACAACTCTATCAGCTGAGCTAAGGTTTTAGTTTGTACTTCTTCACTTGTTTCAACGATTGGCGAAGGATTATTGGCACCTATTAAATCCGGAATATGCCGTTCCTCTATTTCCGTTTCATTGTAATTCATAAAAATAATGGCTCTGCCGAGAATATTATCAAGTTCTCTGACATTTCCCGGCCAATCATAGGCCATCAGTTTATTAACAGCTTGTTCTGTTACACCTTCTACATTCCGTCCATATTCCTGGTTGATCTTTTGAATAAGCCTGCTGCATAGAAGAGGAATATCCTCCTTCCTGCGTCTTAATGAAGGAATATGTATGGGCATTCTATTCAGCCTGTAGTATAAGTCTTCCCTGAAGGTGCCGTCTGCAATTCCTTTTTCTAAATTCACATTAGTCGCAGCAATAACACGAACATCTATTGAGATAGGCTTAGTCCCTCCCACTCTTGTAATTTCATGTTCTTGAAGCACTCTGAGGAGTTTCGCCTGAGTGTTAGCTGTCAGCTCTCCAATTTCATCCAGAAATATACTGCCTTTATCAGCTTCCTCAAACAAACCACGTTTGCCGCCTCTTTTCGCTCCCGAAAATGCCCCTTCTTCATAGCCGAATAATTCGCTTTCCAAAAGAGACTCTGATAATGCGGCGCAATTAACCCTGATAAATTTGTTATATTTTCTGTCGCTTGCATTATGTATAGCGTGGGCGAACAATTCTTTTCCTGTCCCTGATTCTCCTCTAAGCAAAACGGTAGCTGGAGTTTTAGCTCCGAGTCTTGCCTGTTCAATTGCAAGCGTCATCTCTTCAGATGTTCCAATAATATCCTCGAATGAATATTTCGCTTCCAATGTACGAATAATCTGTCTTGCCCGGCTTAATTCACGGTTCAGATTCTGAATTTCCGATACGTCGTGAATAACACCCACACTTCCTTTTAACTTTCCGTCAACAATAACAGGCGCAACATTTACAATAACATCTTTTCTTTTCGGTCCGACCCTCATGGCCACACCTCTCATAGCCCTTCTCGTTTGAAGAACCTTCATATGAACACTTTCACCTTCGGAAATATCAGCTGTGGCAGGCTTCCCGATCACTTTTTCTTCTTCCAGGCCGGTAAGCCTGGAATATGCCGGATTAATTAAAATCCCTTCCCCATTTTCATCAACCACAGAAATAGCTTCCTCACTTGATTGAATAATCGCCTGAAGCATCGTCTGTATCTCTTTCAAATTCGTAATTTCTTCCGCAAGCGAGACTACTTCTGTTATGTCCTTAAAAACAGCAAATGCACCCATTAATTCGTTATTTTCTCCAAGCATCGGTATTCTTGTCGTAATAATTTTCAGGCCATTTGCCAAAGTCATTTCCTGATTCGCTTCAATTCTCCTTGTTGCCATAACTCTGGGAAGCATACTGTCTGTGATGACTTCATTAATTTTTCTTCCTAAAGCGTCTTTCCTCTTAATACCCGTCATTCTCTCCGCACTTCGATTAAAGACTGTAATCTCACTAAGGTTATTGATTACAATCATTCCGTCATCAGTTGAATTAAAAATCAAATCATGCTTATACGTTTCATTTCTGAATTTTGAAATCAGCTCTTCCTTTTCTTCAAGTAATTTCGCGATTAAAAAAGCTACACTTCCAGGTATTAGGACCGTATTTTTGCTTCTGGCTTCCCTGATGTCGATAAACACTTGTTCATTTCCGGTGACTTCAATAATGATATCAAGATCTTGATCCATAAAATGACGCCAATCAGTGCCAATCGGGATGCCGCTTTCATTGGCAATCTGAAGCCCCTCAGCATCCGGATCAATATCCACCATTGCTTTTACATCCAGAACAGCCGTTTCTTTTATTATTTTTAGGATAGCCGTACCGCCTTTTCCTGCACCGACAATCATTACTGTTTGCATCGTTTTACCTCTTTCATTGAAAATTCTTGCACACTTGACAATATTCCGTGCAACATTCTTCATGAATTTATTTTAGCATAGCAGCGGCACTTGACAAATTTATTTAATGATTTATGATTTCGGTAGGTAATTCGATTTGAAGGGGAATTTTTTATGATTAGACTAATTGCTTTATTGATTTTACTCCTGCCGGGCATATTGGCTGTCTATGGAATAAAATTAATGAGAGATATGGTCTTTGGCATACTGCAAAGCCCATTTCCATATTTATGGCTTCAATTTGTTTCAGGTTTCCTTTTCTTAATCATAGGCCTTGGCTTTATCGCAGGATTTATTCTTTATCGCGATCGAAAGAGAAACAAAGTACAGGAACGCTTTAAAACCAAATAAGTTAGTGGGGGATAAAAGTGAAGCCGCTGCAGATATCACCGGAAACAGCATTAAAGCTTGCTGAAAAACTAAATCTTCCTCTTGAGCAAATCATGCATATGCCTCAGCACATTCTGATTCAAAAGATGATGGAGCTTGAGAAAGAAGAAAAGAAATAAATTAAAAAGGTTCAGTTTGAGAAATTTCAAACTGAACCTTTTTGGTTCCGGAGTTTAAAGGATAATAAAAACGCCCCATAAGGAGCGCAGCAAAATTAATAAATGATTTTTTTATAAGTCCTTACCCTTTCAAGAAGCTTTATGCTCCAGACGCAGCTTATCTGCAACCATTGCAATAAATTCTGAGTTGGTCGGCTTTGCTTTTGTCATGCTGACTGTATATCCGAAAAGAGAGGAAATGGAATCAATATTACCGCGGCTCCACGCAACTTCAATCGCATGGCGGATTGCACGCTCCACACGGCTTGCCGTAGTATTAAACTTCTTAGCAATATCAGGGTACAGTACTTTTGTAATGGAACCGAGAAGTTCTATATCATTGTACACCATTGAAATTGCTTCACGGAGATATAGGTATCCTTTAATATGGGCAGGAACGCCAATTTCATGGATGATACTGGTGATGCTGGCATCCAGGTTCTTAGGCTTTGCTTCTGCCTGAGGACGGTAAGATGGAGCGGGTTTGCGGAGAAATGAATTTGATTTTCCGCTGACCTGACGTATATGGCTTGCCAGATTGTCCATGTCAAATGGTTTAAGGATAAAATATGAAGCTCCCAAATCCACCGCCTTCTTGGTAACGTCTTCCTGGCCGAATGCAGTAAGCATGATGACATTAGGGAGTTTATTCAAATTTAAGTTTCTCATTTTTTCGAGTACAGCAAGTCCATCCAAGTGAGGCATGATGATATCCAATACAAGAACGTCGGGCTGTGTCTGCTCTAATATTTCGAGGCAATCCTGTCCATTATGTGCAACTCCGGCAACTTCCATGTCTTCCTGGGAAGATATATATTCCTCTAAAAGCCCAACCAGTTCCCTATTATCATCCACAACACAAACTTTTATTTTCTTCACTTACTTTCCTCCTCGGTCCAATTATGGTCTCTTTAATGAATGTTCATTTTCGAACACGCTCTTTTTGATATCTATTTTCTATTCTAAATGAGAAATTCGACAATGCAACAAAAATTCCTCTACTTTTTTGAAATTTTCTTAAAAAACCAACTAAACCTCATTTATTCTTTTGTTTTCTTCTGTTTTCGACCGATTTCGTCATACTCTTTGCAATTCGTGTATTTTTGTCGAAAAATCTTTATTCTCATTTTAACATAACCAATGTCTGTTTTCCTCATAGTTTTTGTTTAGCCTGTTATGCGCCTGTTTTATTTCACTGTACAAGAATAGAAAAAAGACGGGTTTTACCCGCCTTTTAAAAGATCCATTCATTATTTAGGATGCTTTTTCTTCAGTTTTTTCATATATATCGATGCCTGCTTCATTTAGCATCCATTCAATATGGACACCATATCCTGAAGTAGGATCATTTACAAATACATGTGTCACTGCTCCAATAATTTTGCCATCCTGGATAATCGGGCTTCCGCTCATCCCCTGAACTATGCCGCCTGTTTTTTCAAGCAGCTTCTGATCCGTCACTTTTATGACCATTCCTTTTGTTGCCGGAAACTTCTGCGGAATCGTACTGACAATTTCAATATCAAACAATTGTACTTCATCATTGTCGACCACAGTTAAAATTTGAGCAGCTCCCTCTTTTACCTGATGGGATAAAGCTATTGGCATCGGTTTGTCAAAAATTCCGTTCTTCATATCCCGGTTCAATTCCCCAAATATTCCGAAAGGACTGTTTCTGACTATATTTCCTATTATTTCTTTATCTGAGGAAAATCGTGCAAGTTTTTCACCGGGATTGCCATTGCTGCCTTTTTCGATTGAAGTAACAGTCGATCTGACAATTTGTCCGTCTTCAACCACAATTGGCTTCTTTGTGTCCATATCGGAAATAACATGGCCGAGTGCTCCATATTTTTTTGATTCAGGGTGATAGAAAGTCATCGTCCCAATGCCTGCCGCAGAGTCACGTATATATAATCCAAGCTTATAGGTTTCTTCCCCGTTTTCTTTTAAGGGAGTCAGCTCAGTTTTAACCTTCCCGCTTTCCCGGCTTACAATAATTTGGAGCGGATTGCCGCTTTTGCCTGCATCTTGAACAAAGGGAGCAACATCTGACATCTTTTCTATTTTCTTTCCATTGATTTCTGTAATGATATCTCCAATCTTTATGCCGGCTGTTTCGCCTGGGGAAGCTTTTCCTTCAGCCGTATTAACCTGATGGTGTCCAACTACTAACACGCCTACTGTATTCAGTTTAACCCCAATCGATTGGCCACCTGGAATTACTTTAAAATCTTTTAAGACGTTAACATCAACTTTCTTTATCGGAAACCCTGCCAGCTCGAGAAGCATTTCATTTTTTCCATTTTCATTTGCATGAAGCGATATCGAATGGGTATCTTCCTTAAGTGAAACACTTGTATTATCTATGGACAGTCCAGCCGACACTGCTTCTGCCTTTACAATGTCCAGCTGCTGCCCTTCAAAAAGAGTAATATTTGCAGGTATTTGCAAATATTCCTGAACAGGCTTGGAAAAACCTAAAGCAATTAATGAAACAAGGAGAATTCCACCAATTATTTTGCGTAAAACATCATATGTCAAATTTTTCACTCTCCTCGCTTCTAGTCCATTCACGTCAAATGGCTACATCTTTAATTTTGCCTGCATCGAAGGCATTTATAACAGCCATTCACATAAAAAAAGCTATCCTGCTTTGGATAGCTTTTCAAGGTATTAGATCTGATAGCGCCGCCGATGGGAACAGACCTTATAATTGATCAAAATTACTTTAGCTGATTAGCCAGATGCAGCAGCTCTTTCGCATGCTCTTTTGTCAAATCAGTAATTTCCACTCCAGAAATCATACGGCCGATTTCTTTGATTTTTTCATCCTCAGTCAGCGGTTTTACTGTTGTTTTTGTCCGCCCATCCTTTGTGTTTTTAGCAATAAATAAATGAGTATCTGCCATGGCCGCAACCTGCGGAAGATGAGAGATGCACAGCACCTGTGAATCCACGGAAACGTGATGAATCTTTTCCGCGATGGCTTGTGCAACCCTGCCGCTCACGCCTGTGTCTACTTCATCGAAAATAATACTTGTGATACCCTGATGTTTTGAAAATATGCTCTTTAAAGCAAGCATGATCCGGGATAATTCACCGCCTGATGCAATTTTAGACAGCGGCTTTAGCGGTTCCCCCGGATTGGTGGATATGTAGAACTCCGCCCTGTCAACTCCGTTCTTCAGGAAGACTTCGGGATCAGAAAAGAATCTGACCTCAAAAATTGTCTTTTCCATATATAATTCCTTAAGCTCTTTATGAATTAACTTCGTTAGCTTAAGAGCAGATTTTCTGCGCAGCTTGCTCAATTCTTCCCCTTCAACCAGTAAATCTTTTTTCAAAGCAGCAACTTCCTTTTGCAGCTTATCAATATGGGTTTCTTTATTTTGCAGAGTTTCAATTTCTTCTTCTATCTTTGCAGCGTATTCCAGAACTTCTTCAACCGTTTTTCCATATTTTCTTTTTAGCCCATTAATTTCATTCAATCTGCTTTCTATTTCATTAAGCCTTTGTGGATCATATTCCATAAAGTCCATTTCATTTCGGAGTGATCTGGCTGCATCTTCAAGCAAATAAAAACTGTTTGCCACATTTTCCGCTATTTCTTTATAGGCGTGGTCCAGTTCCGCAGCATCATTCATATAGCCCATAACCATTCCGATCCAATCAAGCCCTTTTTGTTCTCCTTGAAGGGCATTATAGCCTGACTGAAGAGAATCAAAAATACGTTCATAATTGGAAAGCTTGCTCTTTTCTTCAATTAAATCTTCATCTTCGTTCAACTTCAGCTGAGCCGATTGAATTTCATCCAGCTGAAATTGAATTAAATCAAGCCGATGCGCCATTTGCTGTTCATTTTCACTTAAATTCTTAAGCTTTTTCAGAGTACCTTCATATAACCTGTAGATAGCCTGGTATTCAGTTAAGGCGGCGGATATCTTGGATCCTCCAAACTGATCAAGAAGAGGAAGATGAAAGGTTTCATCCATTAATTCCTGATGTTCGTGCTGACCATGTATATCAATAAGTGAACTTCCAATTTCTCTCAATACAGAAATAGTAACAAGTTTTCCGTTCACTCTGCAGACGCTTTTTCCTGTCTTTGATATATCCCTGCGGAGAACAATCATTCCATCTTCAATCTCTATCCCAAATTCAGCAGATCTTCTATAGCAAGGGTGTTTAGGATCATCCAGGATAAAAAGCCCCTCAATTTCAGCCTTATCTTCACCATGGCGGACAAATTCTGCTGATCCCCTTCCTCCAGCCAGCAAGTGAATGGCATCGATAATGATGGACTTTCCTGCCCCTGTTTCACCAGTTAAAACAGTTAAGCCCTTTTCAAATGAGACAGAAAGGGCTTCGATTATGGCAAAGTTTCGTATGGATATCTCGTTTAACAATCATATCACCTCATAAGAAAAGCGCAAGCGCCTTGCCCACCCCCCGACACCTCAAGGGAGCAGGCGCTGGAGCTAGACAGTTATCTAACTTCAGAATTTGTACATTCTCATCTTTTAAGAAAAGCAAAGAACGCCCGCCTGCCAGATTAAGACCTCGAAGCGTTTGCCTCTCAGCCAAAAAAATGATCTACAGCATTTCAAGAAACCTGTTTGAAATTGCTTCTGTATCTTCAGGGGTTTTACATATGATCAGGCATGTGTCATCCCCGCAGATTGTTCCCAGAATCTCTTCCCAGTCAAGGTTATCAATAAGTGCGCCAATAGCCATGGCATTGCCGGGAAGAGTCTTCATTACAAGAAGATGTCCTGCCGTATCCACTCTGACAAAGGCATCCATTAAATTTCTTTTAAGCTTTTGCAGCGGATTGAAACGCTGATCCGCCGGAAGACTGTATTTGTACCTGCCGTCCATTAATGGAACTTTCACCAGGTGAAGCTCTTTAATATCTCTTGAGACAGTCGCCTGAGTTACATTAAACCCGGCATTTTTCAATTCATCCACCAGGTCATCCTGTGTTTCAATATCGTTATTTGTAATAATCTCGCGGATTTTAATATGTCTTTGCCCTTTATTCATTTTTTCACCTCTATAATCAGCCGCTTGACAGCAGGCAGAAAAAAATTAATTTAAAGTGTTTTGTACTCTAATGTTAGCTGATTTTCTCAATAAAGTACAATTTTTCCCGTATATTATTTTATATAATTCGTTGAAAGTCGACAAATTCCTTTTAAAAAAAGGAACAGGCAGTAAGCCTATTCCTCTTCTTTCCCCTGCTTCGTTTTCAGCTCGGCATGGGCTTCTTTTACAACCTCATCTGTCTGGGCTTTAAGAAGGTTCTCTCCTTCTTCTTCGCTGCCTGACCAATACAGATGGAGGAGAAATTCTATGTTACCGTCTCCGCCTGTAATGGGTGAATAGGAAACGTCCTTGACGTCATAGCCTAGGCCCGATGCAAATTCGATAATTTTATCAAGCACGGCTTCATGTATTTTAGGATCTCTAACAATCCCCTTTTTCCCAACCTGTTCCCGTCCAGCTTCAAACTGCGGTTTCACTAGGGCAACTGTGTCACTGCCAGGAACCAGCAGTGTTTTTAATACAGGCAAAATAAGCTTTAGAGAGATGAACGAAACATCAATTGACGCAAAATCAGGCATACCGGCTGAAAGGTCGGCTGGGGTTACATACCTGAAATTGGTCCTTTCCATTACAACTACCCGTTCATCCTGCCTTAATTTCCAGGCAAGCTGATTATATCCGACATCTAAAGCATAAGACATTTTGGCTCCATTCTGCAGGGCACAATCTGTGAAGCCCCCCGTTGAGGATCCAATGTCAAGGAGTATCTTGCCTTCGATTTCTAAATCAAAAACCTTTAGCGCTTTCTCAAGCTTTAAGCCTCCTCGGCTGACATATGGCATGACCTTCCCCTTTAAAGTGAGAGGAATATCTGCATTAACCTTCTCGCCGGGCTTATCCATCCTGCTTTCATTGCTGAACACCAGGCCGGCCATTACGGCTCTTTTCGCTTTTTCTCTTGTCTCCGCAAGACCTCTTTCAACTAATAAAACGTCTAATCGTTCTTTCTTTGTTTTCATTCTTTAAGCCCTTTTTTGTTTTTTTCTTGCCAGTTTTCCCATTCTCTCAACAGCATCTTCTGCAGTCATTCCGATTTCTTCTAATAGTTGATTTACATTGCCATGTTCAATAAATTTATCAGGTATCCCCATACGGTCGATTTCGGCATGATGGAAGCCATGCTCGTGTGCATATTCAAGAATTGCACTTCCAAATCCACCCTGCAGCACAGCTTCTTCTATAGTAAGAATAGGCATATTGACTGTGAACAATTCATGCAGCATCTTTTCATCAAGCGGCTTAATAAACCTCGCATTGATGACTTTAATGGAGTGTCCCTGCTTCTCCAGGAGCTGAGCTGCCTTCAAAGCCATTGGAATGGTTGTCCCAAAGGTTAAAATCGCTCCGTCATTGCCATCGCGCAGAACTTCCCATGTTCCGATTGGAATAGTCTTAAGTTCTGTGTCCATAGGCACTCCGATGCCATTTCCGCGCGGGAAGCGCATAGCGATAGGGCCATCATTATATTCTATAGCTGTTTTTACCATATGCTGGCCTTCATTTTCATCTTTTGGCATCATCAATACCATATTAGGCAAATGCCTTAAAAACGCAATATCGAATACTCCCTGATGAGTTTCCCCATCTGCACCTACAAGTCCTGCCCGGTCTATACCGATAAATACATTCAAGTTCTGGCGCGCAATATCGTGAACGACCTGGTCATAAGCACGCTGCAGGAAAGTAGAATAAATCGCAAGGAACGGCTTCATATTTTGAGTTGCCAGCCCGGCAGCTACCGTTGCTGCGTGCTGTTCAGCAATACCAACATCGTACATTCGATCCGGAAATTCACTTGCAAATCCTTCAAGCTTCGAGCCGACAGGCATTGCAGGAGTGATTGCAACGATTCTTTCATCTTCTCTTGCAAGCTTCCTGACGGTTTCTGAGACAAGCTTGCTCCATGCAGGCGGCGTACTTGCAGGTTTCACAAAGTCGCCTGTCTCCATTTTATATGGGCCTGTACCATGCCATGTGCCAATCCGGTCGCTTTCGGCAGGGTGATAGCCTTTTCCTTTTTTCGTTATAACATGGAGAAGCACTGGGCCTTCAGTTTTCTTTGCATAAGCAAGGTTCTCGAATAAGGCTTCATAGTTATGCCCATCAACAGGGCCCAAATAGGTAAAACCTAATTCTTCGAAGAACATGCCTGACACAAACAGATACTTTAGGCTATCTTTCAGCCTTTCAGCAGTTGAGGCCAATTTCCCCCCGACTGCCGGAACCTTTTTTAATAAATATTCAAGTTCATCTTTTACCCAATTATATTTGCCTGCAGTCCTTAACCTTCCAAGGACATTGTGAAGAGCACCAACATTAGGGGCAATTGACATTTCATTGTCATTTAATATGACAATCATATCTTTTTTTTCATGACCGATATGGTTTAAGGCTTCTAAGGCCATCCCGCCTGTTAAGGCACCATCCCCAATTACCGGAATGACATAATTATTCTCTTTTTTCAAGTCCCTGGCAATAGCCATTCCCATCGCAGCAGATAAAGAAGTGGAACTGTGCCCCGTTTCCCACACGTCATGCTCGCTTTCAATCATTTTTGGGAAACCGCAAAGACCTTTATATTGTCTTAAAGTATCGAATTGGCACGCACGGCCCGTAAGAATTTTATGGACATATGACTGATGTCCGACATCCCAGATGATTTTATCCTTCGGACTGTCAAAACATTTATGCAATGCAACAGTCAGCTCAACAACTCCAAGATTAGGGCCAATATGCCCGCCTGTGCCTGAAAGCTTTTCTATTAGGAAAGTGCGGATATCCTGACTCAAACTTTCCAATTCTTTATTCGAGAGCCCTTTTAAAAAGGAAGGGTCTTTAATTGATAACAGATCCATACTGCGGACCACTCACTTTCGTATCTTATTCGTCCGTTTTTTTTCGTAATGTTAGGCATTGCTGGCATTAGCCTCAACAAACCATAGCCTAATTATTTCAGAGTCTAGCCTGTCTAAAAGATAATATCTTAAGATTACCTTATTACAGGAGATTTTCCAAATGCTTTTCAGATTAAACAGCTTTCAAAATATGCTTTCTTGATGGGTCACTGCCGCTGTCCCAATGCATGCACAGGAAAAAAATGCGCAAACTCCTCCGGCAGCAATTCCTATGATACCAAAATATACACATTGAAGACCATCATTTTATTAAACAGCAAATGCCGCTGATACAAAAGTACAGCGGCAAGACCATCGTTTTTCTAATTCATTTTCGGCACCCTGACTTCCGATTTAGTGATCCCTGTTTGCAATTATATCTGTTATTTCTTCGAGCAGCTCTGTTTGAAGGCCTGTTTCCCTCAGCTTTTCTTTTGCAGATCTGATATGTTCTTCAAGCGCCTCTTTCGCCCCGCTCATTGAAAGAAGTGATGGATATGTACTTTTATCTTTTGATTCATCACTGCCTACAGGCTTCCCGATTATCTCCTCTGTCCCTTCAAGGTCGAGGATATCATCCCTGATCTGAAAAGCCAGTCCCAGGTGATAGGCAAATTTAGATAGAGCCTGAATCGTTTCCTGACTGGCATTTGCCAAAATTGCTCCTGATACAACACTGCATTCCAGCAGTTTGCCCGTTTTGTGCATGTGGATGTACTCAAGATCCTCTAAGCCCAGCTGCTTGCCTTCCCCTTTAATGTCTGCTGCCTGGCCGCCTACCATCCCCTCAGCACCGGAAGCTTTCGACAGTTCCTTGATTAAAGAAAGCTTTGTCTCAGCAGAAGCAAATTCTTCTGGCGTTTCCGCAATTGTTTGGAAGCTGTAAGTAAGCAAGGCATCGCCTGCCAGGATGGCAAATGCTTCTCCAAATACTTTATGGTTAGTCGGTTTGCCTCTTCTTAAGTCATCATTATCCATGCTTGGCAAGTCATCGTGAATGAGCGAATAAGTATGGACCATTTCAATTGCCGCCGCAGTCCATAGCCCTTTCGACGTATCCTCGCCAAAAGCAGCCAATGAAGCAAATAACAGCATTGGCCTTATCCGCTTTCCTCCTGCTTCAAGTGAATAGAGCATCGATTCCTTGATTTCAGAAGGAGCGTTTAATTTATGTACGTAATCCTTTAAATGAATTTCCAGTTTCTGTTTATGCAGTTCAGAGAAAGAACTTAAGGATTGCTGCAAGATTATTCCTCCTCCGGAATGGCGAAGTTCGATTTACGGCCATCCTCCGTCAGTATTTCCGTAAGCTGTGATTCCACGTTTTTAAGCTTATCATGACATAATTTTGAGAGCTCCATGCCTTTTTTATAAATATTTATAGCCTCTTCAAGGGGAACATCTCCCTCTTCAAGCTTTTCTACAATAACTTCAAGTTCTTCCATTGCTTGTTCAAATGAAAGTTGTTTTTCATCCGCCATGCCATTCACTCCTCAATATCCGTTACCTTGCATTCAATGGTTCCATCAGACACCTTCAATTTTATCATATCATCCGCTTTAACTTGGGACACGGTCTTTATTAGGGTTTCCTTTTCTGTATAAGCAAGGCTATAACCCCTATCCATAATTTTGAGCGGACTGAGCGCCTCGAGGGTTGAAATAACTCTCGCAAAGTCTTTTTCTTTTGCAGCCAGGATGTTTGCCATTGTTCTGTTTAACAGTTTATGAAGCCTATCATTGTTTTCTTTCGCCTGATCCTTCAGCTGCCCTGGATGACTCCGAACCAGCCTTTTTTGCAGGGTTTCTGCCTGCTCAAGCTTTAAATCGTGCAGCCTTCTTGAGCCTCTCATTAACTGTTCGGTCACTTTATCCAGCTGTTCCATTTTTTGCTCATATAATTTTTGCGGGTACCTGAAAGCGTATGATTTCTTCACCCTTAGAAGCCTTTCATTTTGCAGTGCAACTTGTTCTTTCATCGCTCTTATCAGCCGTGATTGCCTGTTGAAAAGCCTTTCCATCAAGTCATCGATATGCGGAACAGCCAATTCTGCAGCTCCCGTTGGGGTTGGGGCTCTTAAATCTGCAACAAAATCTGCTATTGTAAAATCCGTTTCATGGCCGACTGCTGAAATTATAGGTATTTCAGACTTGAATATTGCCCTGGCTACGGCTTCTTCATTAAAGGCCCAAAGCTCTTCAATGGAGCCTCCGCCCCGGCCGATGATTAAGACATCTGCATCCCTGGAAACATTAGCTTCCGTTATCGCCTTCACAATCGAGGGAGCTGCCTGGTTCCCCTGAACAAGCGCAGGGTATATAAGTATGTTTGCAATTGGATAGCGCCTTTTGAGCGTTGTCAAAATATCTCTGATTGCAGCTCCAGTAGGGGATGTGATAACCGCAACTGTTTTTGGATAACGCGGAATATCTTTTTTATGCGCAGGTGAAAAGAATCCTTCTTTCTCAAGTTTTTCTTTAAGCTGTTCATAAGCCAGATACAGTTCACCAATCCCGTCCGGCTGCATTTCCTGTACGTATATTTGATATTGCCCGCTGGATTCATAAACGGATATGGCTCCGCGAACTAAGATTTTCATGCCATTTTCCGGCCTAAATTTCATTGTCCTCGCATTTCCTGCAAACATTACGGCTAAAATTCGGGCTTTCTCATCCTTTAAAGTGAAGTACATATGGCCGCTGGAATGCTGTTTAAAGTTTGAGATTTCTCCCTTAACCAAAATATTTTGCAGATGAGGGTCGGCATCAAATTTTCTTTTTATGTATTTGGTCAGTGCGTTTACTGTCAGATACTGCTGTTCCTTCATAACAATCTCCTTTATGCTGAAGCTGCATTGCATCTGTTGCAGAGCAATAACTCAAGAAAAGCGCAAACGCCTTGCACACCCCCGACACCTTGAGGGGGTAGGCGCTCCTCCTAAAAGCTTGAGCTTTTAGTCGTGCGATGACATAGCTGTCGAAGCTTTCCTTGTGGAGCTAGACAATTATCAAAGTTCAAGATTATTCTTTCTTACCTATTAAAAAAACTGTCCTTCCACTCACCCGCATGCTTATACCTGCATGACAGGTTTTCCTAATTACAGGATAATGGAAATGGACAGATTTTGCATCTATGGCGGCCATTACTTTTAAATTTTGCTTTTGGAAAGCTTTGCTGCCTTTAGCGTATTATGCATTAACATGGCAATTGTCATCGGTCCCACTCCGCCTGGAACAGGAGTTATAAATCCTGCTTTTTGCCTAACTGCATCGAAATCAACATCGCCGCAAAGCTTTCCTTCCCCATCTCGATTCATGCCGACATCTATTACGATTGCGCCATTTTTAACATGGTCTTCAGTGATTAAATTCGCTTTCCCTGCTGCCGCCACCAGTATATCCGCCCTCTTTGTATATTCCTTCAGATCAGCCGTTTTCGAATGGCAGTATGTAACAGTAGCGTCTTCATTAAGGAACAGCTGCCCCGCGGGCTTTCCTACAATGTTGCTTCTCCCAATAACCACTACATGCTTTCCGGAAATGTCTGCACCAATGCTATCCAGCATTTCAATGATCCCTGCGGGAGTACAGGGTATATAAGCATCCTGAGCTGTCATCATCCTGCCAATGTTTATGGGATGAAACCCATCAACATCTTTTTCAGGAGATATGGCCTCGATGATGGCTTTTTCATTAATATGGCTTGGGAGCGGGAGCTGGACAAGGATTCCATGGATATCTTCATTTTCGTTTAACTCAGTGATTCTTATGATAAGCTCTTGCTCGCTGACGTTTTCGGAAAGTTCAATAAGCATAGAATTCATTCCCAGCTTATCGCAGGTTTTCTGCTTGTTTTTTACATATGTTCTGGATGCCTGATTATTTCCCGCTAAAATAACGGCCAGGCCTGGCGTGATCCCTTCCTCCTTCAGCTTCTGCACTTCTGAACCGATATGATCCTGTTTCTTTCTTGCAATTTCTTTTCCATCTATTAATTCTGCAGCCATTTCTATCCCCCTATCAGGAACTCGGAAGCGCCTATGATAAGGACTGCCGGCCCGCTTCCATCCAGAAAGTGCCAGCACATCCAGTGTGAGTCAGAGTTCTAATGTTTTTAAAGCTTTTCTTTTACCTTTGATAAAACACCATTAATAAACTTGCTTGATTGATCATCACCGTAAAGCTTGGCGATTTCAATTGCTTCATCGAGCACCACATTGGCTGGCACTTCCTCCGCTAAATACAGCAGCTCAAAAACGGATAAGCGCAGAAGATTGCGGTCTACAGTAGCAAGCCTCTCCAGTGTCCATTTTTCAAGAAATCCTTTGATTTCGCCATCAATTATTTCTTTATGCTGCAGGACACCTGATACTAGTTTGTTCAGGTACGCATCGCTTTTTTCACCCTCTAAAACATGTTCGATGGCGGTCTCGGGCTCTGTCTGGCTTACATCAATTTGAAATAATGCCTGCAATGCTTTTTCTCTGGCTGTTCTTCTCTTCATCTTTATAAAACCCCTTTATGGCTAACATAGTAATTTTCATTTTTGAGCATTTGCACGTCCAAAAATTGCATAAGAAGATAATAGCATAAGTAAGGAATCTTCGCACTACAACAAGAGCATTATGTTTGGACAGTAACATGAATTTAGGCTGGAAACTTATAAATTTAATTTTCCCTTTAAAAACTCCTTTATAACGTCTTGAGGAGTGAATGATGATGAGAATGAACCATGAGAAAAGCCAAAGACGAGTTTTATGTCTTTGGCTTGATGGTGAGTTACATTTCCTGTTCGTATTCAACCTCGTGCTTTTGGTTTTCAAACATGATTCCTACTACGTGAATGTTGACTTCCTGGGCGTCAAGGGCTGTCATATTCAGGAGGGCCTGACGGATGTTATCCTGAATTTTTTGGGCAACGCTTGGAATGGAGACGCCGAATTTCATCAGACAATATACATCAACTTTGATGCCTTCTTCTGTTAATTCGACTTTTACGCCTTTGCCATGGTTCTTCTTACCGAGCCTTTCAACCACTCCTGTAGCAAAGTTTCCGCGCATTTGCGCTACGCCTTCTACTTCTGAAGCAGCAATGCCGGCAATAACCTCAATAACTTCCGGTGCAATTTCCACCTTGCCAAGGCCAGAATTTTCAGGGCTCATTTCGAGAATATTATTTTCGCTCATTTTAGCACCTCCACAAGTCTTTAAGAATTCATTACATCATGCAATTCAAGAAATTTCGTATTAAACTGCCCTTCCACAAAGTTTTCGTGGCTTAGGAGCTTGAGGTGGAATGGGATTGTTGTATGTACCCCTTCCACTACAAATTCACTTAATGCCCGTTTCATTCGGGAAATGGCTTCTTCTCTAGTATTGCCGTAAGTGATCACTTTTGCAATCATTGAATCGTAGTATGGAGGAATCATATAGCCAGGGTAGGCAGCAGAGTCCACTCTGACACCCAGCCCGCCAGGAGGCAGATACATATTGATCTTTCCTGCTGATGGCATAAAGTTCTTCTCAGGGTTTTCCGCATTAATTCTGCATTCGATCGACCAGCCGCTAAAAGTAACATCACCCTGTGTGAAATTAAGCTTTTCACCTGAAGCAACCTTAATTTGCTCCTTGATTAAATCGACCCCTGTAACCATTTCTGTAACTGGATGCTCCACTTGAATACGCGTGTTCATTTCCATGAAATAGAATTTGCGATTTTGATAATCGTATATAAATTCTATCGTGCCAGCGCCTGTATAATCAACCGCTTTTGCTGCTTTAACAGCTGCATTTCCCATTTCTTCGCGTGTTTCCCCGTCAAGAGCAGGTGAAGGCGTTTCCTCCAGCAGCTTTTGCAGACGCCTTTGAATGGAGCAATCCCTTTCTCCCAGATGAACGGTGTTCCCGTAATTATCTGCAAGAACCTGGATCTCCACATGGCGGAAGTCCTCAATATATTTTTCAATATAAACGCCAGGATTTCCGAAAGCCGTTAGTGCTTCCTGCTGAGTGATCGTAATTCCTTTAATAAGCTCTTGCTCAGTGCGGGCTACACGGATTCCTTTCCCGCCTCCGCCGGCAGTCGCTTTAATAATTACCGGATATTCAATCTTTTCAGCAAGCTGAATAGCATCTTCTGTATCCTTTATGATTCCGTTGGAGCCAGGAACAATCGGTACTCCTGCTTCCTTCATGGTTTCCCTTGCAATATCCTTTGTGCCCATTTTGCTGATGGCTTCTGGAGTCGGGCCGACAAAGATAATATTGCATTCTCTGCACAGTTCAGCAAAGTCCGCATTTTCAGCAAGGAATCCATAACCTGGATGGATGGCGTCACAGCCTGTAAGCTTAGCGACACTAATTATATTGGTGAAATTCAAATAGCTGTCCTTTGACGCTGTTGGGCCAATGCAGTAAGCCTCATCGGCCAGCTGAACATGGAGTGCTTCCCTGTCAGCTTCTGAAAATACAGCTACAGATTCTATCCCCATCTCGCGGGCTGCCCTAATGATGCGCACCGCTATTTCTCCTCTGTTGGCAATCAAGAGTTTTTTGATCATCTGTAACCGCTCCTTATTCAGGCTTTACTAAAAATAGTGGCTGGCCATATTCTACTAACTGGCCATCCTTTACAAGCACTTCTACAATTTCGCCATTAACTTCTGCTTCAATTTCATTAAATAACTTCATTGCTTCCACAATGCAGACAATGGAATCTTTTGTAACCTTGGAGCCGGCTTTTACATAAGCATCGGCATCAGGTGAAGATGATTGATAAAAGGTTCCTACCATCGGTGAGACAATCTTATGTAGATCTTCCGCGGCATCGGCCTGTGGTGCCGGCGCATGTGCTGGCGCTTCAGCTTTTGGCTCTTCCACCTTTACAGCAGCTGGCTGGACTGGCTGCGGAGCAGGAGCTAATGCTTGAACAGCTGCCGGCTGAACTTGCTGAACAACTGCTGCTTCATTGCCCTTTTTCTTCATCTTAATTTTTGAACCTTCATGCTCATATACAAATTCATCAATATTTGACTGATCAACCAATTTAATCAGTTCACGGATTTCTTGTACTTTTAACATTTTGGCACCCCTTGTTTTCTCACTGCATGACAATCCAATTAATCCGTATCCATCCCTTTGATGCAAAGAATTAGAACATACGGCAGGAATGTAATGCATGATTTAATTATGACTAGATACTAATATCATACGATAAGACCTTATAAAACTTCAACATCCTATTATGTACTGGATAATAATTTCTCTATCCATCCTCTGTTCCATTTTAATATTTTTCTAATTTTTTGTGAAATGTTAAGGATTTTACGTGAAATTCAGCCAGATTTCTATAGTAAACAGGACTTTTATATTATGCACTTATATGAAAAAGTTACCAAACATATAATAAAATTATAAAAGGGAGCCCGCAGGAATTATGCTGGCTCCCCCTATATTATCTACTTTTCAACCTGGAACTCAACGGCTACAGCCTCAAGCTGTCCAATTTCGTTCCTTACTTCCTGAATAATATTGTTTGCAGCAGAAGCTGAATGATCTTTTGCCTTAACCGTAATTTGAACCTTCTTTCCATCAGCACGGACAAGTACATCTTCATAATCCATCGCCCTTATTAATGTTTCAAGCATCGCTTCTTTTTGAGCGATTTCATTTAATTCATCAATTTGATCTTTTGCCTTCATTCTTTCTTCAGCCGGAAGATCAGTTTGACCGAGGACCTCTGTAAGATCCTCCTTCATGCGGCTGCGCTCATCGTCAAGCTGAAGGCGCAAAGTCTCAAACATTTCATCACTGGCAGTGTTTGTAATGATTGCCTTGCCATCTTCACTTTCAACTGATTCCATTTCTCCCTCTGCCTTTTCTTCCATTGCAGCAAGGTCACTGCCTTTTTGCTCCGGAGATGTTACATAATATACAGATAAGACAACCACCAAACTCAGCATTGTTAATAGCCAGACCGTTTGTTTCTTTAAAAGCATCTATTATTCCCCCTTAGTTTTTTTTGGCATTACAGATACTCTATGACTTGGAACATCAAGCGCTCTTGTTACTGCCTCTATAATCCACTTTTTCACTTGTATATTTTCAGCCCCTTTTGCCACAACCAGCACTCCCCTTATTTCAGGTTTCTTGGTTTCTATGACAATGGGAACCTCTTTTTCTCCATTTCGGACAATCACAAGCTGTTCCTCCTGTGACTGATCCTCAACCTTCCTTTTGCCGCCTTCCCGATCTGTTTCATCGGTTTTCTGTGTTTGGGTCGTTTTGTTTTTTTCAAGGACTTTCTTCTCTGTGGCATCCACATTAACCACAACAGTGGCATCTTCTACGCCGACGATTGCGTCAAGTGCCTCTTTTATTTGAGCTTCGTATGCCTTTTCATAATTGGCGATTGTGTCATTTCCTCCAGATTTCTGCTGGCCGAATACCGGCACCTCTTCTTCCTGCTTCACTTCTTCCCCATTCTTAAAAACGGATAAATCCTCGGTGGAGCCGTCATCTTGAAACAGCGTATTGCTGATCAGCATGATCGCTGCTCCAAAAAGTAGTACAAGCAGCAAATAATGGAATTTACCGGGTTTCTTATCAGACTGACCATCTTTGGAAATCAGCTTCTTTATCCATGTGAAAGGACCTTTTTCATTATCCATCCTTATCCATATTCCCCCCTTCTACCAGAACTTCGATTGAGTTTGCGTCTACATTCCATTTTTGTGCGAGAAGAGAAGCAATTCCTACTGCATCTTCATGTTCGGGCCCGCTGGATGGAAGAGGTTTCCCGGCATTGATTTCCACTGTTTTAACCACTTCTACAGCTTCAGCTTCTGCATCTTCTGCTTTGAGTTGGATCATGACCTTTTGCAGGTTATCCGGGAAGGCTTGATCACTGCTTTCATCTACTAAAATATCAATGTTAGCAATTTCCAGACCGTACTGTTCCATCAACTCCTCTTCTGCGTCCTGTTTCATGTGGACAGCCATTTGTTCTCAAATATATGCATCACTTGAGGCTTGTATTTCTTTTTTCTTCATTTCTATTAAATTTTCCATGTTTTTTTCTCCGGATGCCTCAAAAACCGGCACTGAAACAAGTGCCTCTTCAAAATCACTTGATATAATTCTTAAAATTGGTGTAAGTATAATCGCAATCAGCAGCAGCCCTGTCACCATTTTTGTGTATTTCTGAAGCTTGGAACTGGGGAGGAGCATATCTATGACAGTGGCAAGCAGAACAAATAATATGATGTTCGTTACCCATTCTTTTATGAAATCCACTTCATTCCCTCCCTACCTGACCATCATGGTCAAATTACCGGCTGCTATAATAACCGTAATACTAAGGAAAAACATCAGGGAGACGATGGCCAGAGCGGCAAAAACATAGATGATGCTTTTGCTGATTATATCCAGGCAGGATATGATCGGCCCTCCCCCCAGCGGCTGCAAAATGGCTGCCGCGAATTTATATATAAACGCAATCATCAAAATTTTGATTGCAGGAAAAGCTGCGATAATAAGGAGAATGGCGACTCCTGCTATCCCAACAGTATTTTTCAATAGCACCGAAGCGCTAATTACTGTATCGGTCGCATCTGTAAACATCCTTCCAATGACCGGAATGAAATTTCCAGTAATAAATTTTGCTGTACGAATGGTAATTCCATCTGTAACCGCAGCTGAGGCTCCCTGAACTGATATAACTCCCAAAAAGACTGTCAGAAACATCCCAAGAAGCCCTATGCTCCAATTCCGGAGCAGATTCGCAAGCTGAGTTACCTTATAGTGTTCTGACAATGTGCTGACAATGCTTAACAGGGCTGATAAAAATAAAAGCGGAAGGATGACATACTGGATAAATAATCCGCTGACATTCATCAAAAATAAAATCACCGGGTGGAAAAAAGCAGCGGATACCACACCTCCCGAAGAAGCAATCAGTGCAAGCAGCAGCGGTATTAGAGCCATTATGAATGACACCATGGTTGAAATGGTTTCCTGTGTGTAAGTGATCGCAACATGAAAGCTGTTCAGTGCAATAATTATTAAAACCATGAACACGATTGAGTATGCCGCTTTACTGACAGTGCTTTTTTCAAATGAATTCTGCAGAGACTGGAGGAACATGCTGAATACCGTCAGCAATATCAGGGTTCCCAGCAGCTTTCCATTTACAATGAACTCATGGAACACAAACTTCGTTGCACCGGCAGCCCACTCTTTCAGTGAGAATTCCTTTTCTCCCTTTATAAATTCATATAGACTCCCCTTTTGGCTTTCAGGCAAAAAGCCTCCATACTCAGTTGTGATTTCTTCCCAAAATCCTTTTAATTCATTAAGATCTAACTTCTCCACCTGAGATTCTACTAAATCCTCGGGAGATATCGTTTCCTCTGCTTCGCCGGTCTTAGGTGAGGCTTGTACAATTGGTGCCAGGAAAAAGAATAGAATTAAGCTAAACCATAAAATTTTCTGCATCCTTTGCTTCATTTTTTCACCTCTTTTAAAAGACCCTATCTAATACAGCAATATGTGCTTGTCCACTCCGGCGGCCTTCATATTCAGAAGACCTGAGCAAGCTAGCTCGGAATCATGCGAATGATGGTTTCGATTAATACAGTAAGGATCGGGATTGCCATGGCTAGGATAAGTATCTTCCCGCCCATCTCAATTTTTGCTGCAATGGCCCCCTGTCCTGCATCTTTCGTGATCTGGGCTGCAAATTCAGCAATATAGGCTATTCCGATTATTTTTAAAATGGTTTCAACATATACGATATTCACCTTTGCATTGACGGCAATCTTTTCAATCATATGGATAATGGCATAAATTTGGTCGACCAGAAAAAGAAAGATGGCACAGCCGACAAAAACAATCAGCAAAAAAGCAAAATTGGGTTTTTGCTCCTTTACAATCAGCGCCAGGAAAGTGGCTACAAGCGAAAATCCGACTATCTGCAGAATTTCAATGGCTGAGCCCCCCTTTTAACCCTGAAACAAAAAAACAGATTTTATTTTTTGGAACAGGTTATCTACAATGGAAGCAACCATGAACAAGATATATATAAATCCGAACAGCGTCACCCATTGTGCGTATTCCTTTTTGCCCACCTGATCAAGAATAGTATGCAAAAAGGCTACAACGATTCCGACACCTGCAATCTTAAATATGATATCTACCTCTAGGCCCATCTTTTCTCCCCCTAAGCTCTGATCAGCGTCCGGCAATTCAAGCTGCCGGCGTGTCCTACATTAGTAAAATAATTAAGAGCAATCCGGATAAAAACCCCAGACTTTTGACCATTCTCTCGTATTTCACTTGTCTGTCATGTGCATCTGCTTCTTCACGTTCCAGGTGGGAAAGGGTCAGCATGATCTGCTTTTGCTGGGATAGACGGTCATGTCTTCCAAGTGTTTCGCCAAATTGCTTCATAATCTCAAATTCCCCCTGTTTAAAAGCTGTCATTTTCCAAGTTTCCTTCAAACTTTCTTCCCAGGCGTCCTTAACGGTCGTCTCGGAATCAGTCAATTTCTTTGCAAAGGATTCAAAGAACCAGGATAGCGGCTTGGAAAGCTGGGCAGAAAGTCTTCTGGCTGCTTCATGAAGAGGCGTATGGCCATACATAATCTCAGCCTCCAGCGACTGCAGGGCCGATTTAAGCTGGCGAAGCTGGCGCGGCCTTTCGGTCAGATGCCTCGAAGCTTCAAACCCTGCCCACGTTGTAGCAATGATGATCAAAACAGCTCCAATAACCTTCATCATTTACATCACGCCCGCTTTATATGGGTATCCTGCAACGTCTGAGTTTCTAATGCACAAAATGCTGCCTGGCCCTTCTTTCCTGCCCAGTTCAATAAAACGCTGAAAAATGCCCATTTCCAGTATGGCTTGTAAAGTGGGGCGCTTCTTAATTTCTTCCAGCGAATTTCCATGTGTGGTCATAATCAGCTTTATTCCGGCATTTACAGCCTCCATTATGGCCTCTGCATCTTCATGCCTGCCAATTTCATCAACAACCAGAACCTCGGGGCTCATGGAACGAATCATCATCATCATGCCTTCAGCTTTTGGACAGGCATCAAGGACATCAATTCTATTCCCAAATGTCATTTGCGGGATCCCGTTCACACATCCTGCTATTTCGGAGCGTTCATCCACAATCCCAACCTTGCTGGCAGGAAAGTCATCATTGGGATCACCAGATGAAATGATTCTTGCAATGTCGCGCAGTAAGGTGGTTTTACCAGTCTGCGGCGGACCAATAATCATGGTATGCAGCCACCCATCATTGTAAATTCGGGGAATCAGATTCTTGGCAATGCCAATTTTCTCCCTGGCAATTCTAATGTTAAAAGAGGAAATATCTCTGATTGCCTTAACCTTTCCTTGTTCAAGAATGACCTTTCCGGCAAGCCCTACCCTATGGCCGCCTTCAATCGTGATATAACCTCTCTTCAGTTCTTCCTCCAGTGTATAAATGGAAAAATGGCTTATTTTATTCAGCAAATGCACGGCATCCTCTGACTCAACTATATAAGGGAGATAATGCGGCACCCCCCTTGCTGTCAGCTCAATGGGTCTGGAAATGCGGACCCTGATTTCCTCCAGATCGTCTAAGATTTGCGGAGGGATTCTCAGTATTTGTTCGGCAATTTTTTTCGGCAAAAAGGCTATAATCGTTTCCATGTCTGCTCCTCCATTCATCATCTGATTTCGGACTAGCTTCTCATTATTTAAAATGTATGCCTGAGGCAAAACAATATGACTTAGATTTGCAAGCTTCTCATTTATTTAGGGACAAGCTTTTCGCCGAGTAAAAAAAATCTTTTCTCCAAAAAATAACCCTAAGAAAGTTGGTAAAGGCGGGTGTCATTATATGAAAGCTAAATGTGTTTACATTATGGTTATTTTTCATCTTTTAGTCCTTGGCTTCTTCCCTGCAGAAGGAATGGCTCAACAGAAAATTGCAAAAGGACCGCAAAATGTCATTCTGATGATTGGAGACGGAATGGGAATTGGCCAGATTGAGATTGCAAGAAAACTGGAATATGGAAAGGATGGTCGGTTGTTTCTGGAATCTCTCCCTCACACGGCATTGGTGCATACCGAATCTGCCAATAATTTTGTTACAGACTCAGCTGCCGGCGGCACTGCACTTGCAATTGGAAAAAAAACAAATAATGAGATGATCGGAGTCACTCCTGATGGTAAGGAAACAGACAGCATTCTCGATTTATTCAAGAAAAGCGGAAAAAAGGCGGGGATTATCTCTACCAATACAGTTACAGACGCAACACCTGCCGCCTTTACAGCAAGTGTTACAAACAGATGGTCTGGACAGGAGGAAATTGCACGCCAGCAGCTGAATAATGAGGTGGATGTGTTAATGGGAGGCGGGAGAGCCTATTTCAGTCAGGAAAAGCAAGGCGGAAAGGATTTAATTAAGGAGGCCAGGATGAAAGGCTATGACTATGCTGGCAATCGGGAGGAAATGCAGAAAGCAAAAGGGGGAAAACTTCTTGGATTGTTCAATAATGGATATATGAACTTTAAACTGGACCGTCCTTTAAAAAACAGCAAGGAACCAAGCTTAAAAGAAATGACTGAAAAAGCGATCAGTGTTCTCTCAAAAGGTAATCATGGATTTTTCCTTATGGCTGAAGGCGCAAGGATTGACCACGCTTCACACGCAGGCGATATTACAAGCATCTGGAAAGAAACCATTGAATTTGATGAAGCTGTCAAGTATGCGGTTGAATGGGCAAAAAAGGACAAAGAGACACTGGTGTTGGTTGCCGCTGATCACGAAACCATGGGTATATCAGCATCAGAGCCGCTGGATATACAGCAGTTAAAAGAAATCAAGGCGACCCCGCAGTATATGGTCAGCCAATTTGCCAGAGATGAAAATAGGGGCACTTACCGGTCAGAAAGCGTTAAGAATGTCTTAAAAAAGTATGCAAATATTGATTTAACCGAGCAGGAAATTGAAACCTTTAATGGCAAGCTGATGAAAACAGACAGCCAGGTTTATCCTCAATATTTAGCTGCATGGGAAATAGGCAGCCTGATTGCAGAAAAATATCATGGGGGAATTTTAACGAATAAAGTAAGATCTCTCAGCTCAACCGGCGGACATACAGGCAATATGATCCCTTTATTTGCTTATGGCATTGGGAGCGAAACTTTTACAGGAGTGATGGAGAATACGGATATCCCTAAGAGAATTGCGCGGCTGTTGAATTACAGCTGGGATTAATAATGTACGCATTTTCTTTCTTTCTCCCGCGTAATTCTAGAAAGATACCTCAATGAAAGCGGGGAATGAAATCCATGTATTATTATCAGCCCTTTGTCCGCAATTCTGTGCAAACAGGAAGCCATTCCAGATCAAAGCCAAATATTTTAAGGGTTTCAGGTGAGGGGAAGCTAGCTGTACAGCCTGACCAGGCTAACATAAAGCTGGGGGTTTTAACAGAAGACCAGGAGCTTCAGAAAGCACAGGAACAGAATGCAGGTGCCATTTCAAGTATCAAAAAGGCTCTTAATGATATTGGAATAACAGAAAAGCAGATTCAAACGTCCGATTTCAACATTTTTCCGCAGTACGATTTTGTGGATGGCAAGCAAATTTTCCGCGGGTACAGGGTTGAGCATATACTAGGCATTACTGTCGATGAGATAGAAAATACGGGACTTGTAGTGGATACAGCAGTGGATAACGGCGCAAACATTGTCAGAGGAATTCATTTTGAAGCTGAAAACCAGTCAGAATTGTACCAGCAGGCATTAATTCAGGCCGTTATGGATGCCTGCAAAAAGGCAGAAACAATCGCCTCTGCACTTAGAGTACATTTGATCAGCACCCCTGTATCCATTGCGGAAAGAACTTTAGGCATAGAACAGCCTGTATCGTATCAATCCTCAGATCGGAAGAGCGTCGTGTAGG
>NZ_CAXQGS010000128.1:0-44595 GCF_964223445.1 Cytobacillus sp. | reverse complement strand
CGAGGATTTTTCTGAACAGGAGAATCATTACTTTGATACACCGGATTTTTTATTGAAGTCTAAAGGGAGTGCCTTAAGGATTAGGCAGAAAAACGGCTCATTTGAATTGACGCTTAAACAGCCCCACCCTGAAGGGCTTTTAGAGACTAATGAAAACATTACTGAGTCCGAAGCTGCAGAGATGATCCAGACTGGAAAAATTCCCAAAGAACAGATAATAATATCCATAGAAAAGCTGGGCATAAAGACAGATAGACTTCAATACTTTGGTACTCTCGCAACAAAACGTGCCGAAAAGGAGTACATGAAAGGTTTGGCTGTTCTTGATCACAGCAGCTATTTAAATAAGGAAGATTTTGAGTTAGAATATGAAGTGGATAACAGGAATGAAGGTGAATTGACTTTTCTAAATTTGCTTAAACAGCTTAACATTCCTGTCAGGAAGACCGAAAATAAAATTAAGAGATTTTATAACGAAAAATACAGACAGCAAAAGGCTTAATAGAATTACAGCTTTTGCCAAGGAGCAATATAATGAACGTAGATCAGTTAAAAATATTGATGGAGCTGCAGGCACTGCAAGGATTTAATAGTTCTAAGCAAACGAACACTTCAAATCCTCTGTTTCAAGAGCTATTGGCCGGGTTAGTTCCGGAAAGTCCCGGTTCATCTCATCAAGTCACAGGTGGACTTGGAGCAGTTGCGTCTCTGGAACCTTATATTAGCGCTTTACAAACAGATACCCATACAGCTGCAGCTCTTCCCCCCCTAAAACTAACCAAATTTGCCAAAACTTCAAAAAGTGATTTTGATGATCTGATTCAAAAAGCATCAGATCTGTTTAATGTACCAGTTAATCTGATTAAGTCAGTCATTAAACAGGAATCAAACTTCAATCCGAATGCAGTAAGCCATGCAGGTGCTTCCGGGTTGATGCAGCTTATGCCTGATACAGCCAAGGGGCTCGGCGTTAAAAATATCTTCGACCCTGCAGAGAACATTTTTGCCGGAGTCAAATATTTACGGCAAATGATGGACAGGTATGGGGATAATGTTGAACTTGCATTGGCTGCCTATAATGCCGGACCTGGAAATGTAGATAAATACGGAGGAGTCCCGCCTTTTAGAGAAACACTGAATTACATAAAGAAAGTTACCTCATCGTTTATGGCTTAAGGCTTATTTCAGCCGCCCGAATTTACCGGGCGGCTTTTTCAATACCTTTTCAGCAAATGTTCCGGATTGACGGCATGTGCTTAATCCATACTATAGTCAAAAGGGCTCAGTAAGCTATTTGTTTGAGATATAAATCCCTCATTGATAGAATATAAAGAGATCACACCACTCAATATTAAATAGGAAGATTTTTTTACAAACGAATTAACTCATAAAAGGAGTTTTAAATATGGCCGAGAAAATGCACACTCCCTTCGACGCTATTGGTGAGGAAAAACTTCACCATCTAATTGACGCTTTTTACCGGCGCGTAGGACAACATCCTGATCTCGTTCCTATTTTTCCAGATGACCTGACAGAGACAGCCAGAAAACAAAAGCAGTTTATGACGCAGTATTTAGGGGGACCTCCTTTATATACTTCAGAACATGGACATCCGATGCTTCGGGCGCGGCACATGCCTTTTCCCATAACGGAAACGCGGGCAAAGGCCTGGCTTTTATGCATGAATGAAGCAATGGACGAAATTAGGCTGGAAGGCCGCTTGAGAGAAGACTTTTTTGCAAGGCTTGTACTCACTGCCCAGCATATGATCAATACACCTGAAAACGGCGTGAAAGGTGAAAGCTCGTGAATAAGCCAGAATCCAATGAAAACAAGCTTACATCTCCACATTGCCACGGCAGTGAAAAAAAGCCCGTAGAAGTCTATATGTTTGTTGATCCCCTTTGCCCAGAATGCTGGGCTTTGGAGCCAATCTTAAAAAAGCTCCTGATTGAATACGGCCGCTATTTTTCCATAAAGCATGTATTAAGCGGCAGGCTGGCAACGTTAAATATGGGGAAAAGGCAAAACTACGAAAACATTGCTGATTTATGGGAGAAAACAGCAAGCCGCTCTGGAATGTCATGTGACGGGAACGTCTGGTTCGAAAATCCGATTTCTTCCCCGCACCTGGCTTCGGTTGCAATTAAAGCTGCGGAATTGCAAGGGAGAAAAGCTGGCATCAGATTTTTACGCAAGCTTCAGGAGGTCTTATTTCTTGAAAAGCAGAATGTGTCTCATTTTGAAGTGCTAAAGGATTGTGCTAAGGAAGTCGGTCTGGATGTAGTAGAATTTGTTTCTGATATTCATTCAGATAGTGCAGCAAAGGCTTTTCAATGCGATTTAAAAATTACTTCTGAAATGGATGTCCAAGAAATACCCACTCTTGTCTTTTTTAATGAAAATATTGAAGATGAAGGCATCAAAGTCACTGGATACTATCCATATGAAATTTATGAACAGATTTTAGAGGAAATGCTTCCTGCTAAACCTGAGCGTGCTCCTCTTCCGCCCCTTGAATATTTCTTAAAATACTTTAAGCTAGTGGCCAGCAAGGAGATCTCAGTTGTATATAATATGTCGGACAGCGAAGTGAACAGGGAAATGAAAAAGCTTCAACTAAAGCAAATAGCTGAGTATGTACCTGCAAAATACGGTAATTTCTGGAGATATTCAGGGTAATGTAAAGCTGTGCAATATGCACAGCTTTATTTTTTCGCTGAAAAAAAACCATGCACTTCATTTGCACGGCTTTTTCAGGGTTTTTATACAAACAAAGGGGATGGGAGAAATTTTTCACTTCCAAACAAAAGGGGTAAATGTTTGCATGTGATCAACTTCACATCTGTAATATATCATGATGTGAAAGAAAATGACAATGAGTTTGTGCCTTTTTTCACAATATTGTCAAAATCAAGTCATCACTTTCTGGACAACCGCATAAAATAATACGGATGTAAACCTTGGCCAGGAGGAGAATGCAATATGAAAAAACTGCCTGTATTATTGATGCTGCTGCTCATCTTGCTCTCCTTTATTTTAAATATTCTCGGATTGATGAAACTTATCCCCATTTTCATCACTTCACCTATTTTATTTATTTCTCTCCTGATTTTATTTTTATATTTGAATGACCGAAGGAGATTTAAGGGGTTTTGAACAATACATAAAAGGTGCCCGAGAAACGCCAGGCACCTTTTATGTACTGTCTAGCGCCAAGCCCCCCACAACGTGTAGGCGGGCATTGCGCTTCCACTTTTCTATTTAAGAAAGCAGGCTTTCCATTTCGTTAAGCTTTTCTTCAAATACTTTGCAGGCATCTTCAATCGGCTTGCTGCTTGTCATATCAACACCGGCTTTCTTTAACACCTCAATCGGATAATCTGAGCTGCCGGATTTCAGGAATTCAATATATCTGTCAACAGCAGGCTGCCCTTCCTGAAGAATTTGCTTGCTTAATGCCGTTGCCGCACTGAAGCCTGTTGCATATTGATAAACATAATAATTATAGTAGAAATGCGGGATTCTGGACCATTCCAGACCGATTTCCTCATCAATCACGATCTCTTCTTCCCCAAAATATTTCTTATTGAGTTCATAATATGCTTTCGTCAATGAATCTGCAGTCAAAGCTTCATTGTTTTGCGCCTTTTGATGGATGAGATGTTCAAACTCTGCAAACATTGTCTGGCGGAAAACAGTACCCCTAAAGCCTTCAAGATAATGATTCAACAAATACAAACGCTTCTTATCATCATCTATTGTTTTAAGCAGATGATCATTTAAGAGGGCCTCATTACATGTGGATGCAACCTCTGCGACAAAAATTGAGTAATTTCCATATGGATATGGCTGGTATTTTCTTGTGTAATAGCTGTGAACAGAATGCCCAAATTCGTGAGCAAGGGTAAATAGATTGTTCACATTGTCCTGCCAGTTCATCAGTATATATGGATTAGTGCCATATGTTCCAGATGAATAAGCACCGCTTCTTTTGCCCTTATTCTCATGAACATCTACCCAGCGATTTTCAAAGCCCTCATTTAAAATTTTCAAATAGTCCTCGCCAAGCGGCTTCAGTCCTTTTAAGATGAGATCCTTTGCTTCATTGTAGGGGATTTCCATTTTTACTTCCTTCACCAAAGGAGTGTAAAGGTCATACAAATGAAGCTCCTCGACCCCAAGAACCTTCTTGCGGAGTTTGACATATCGATGAAGCAAATGCAGATTATCATTAATGGTATTGACTAAATTTTCATAAACACTTTCAGGAATATTGTTCGCAGATAGGGCAGCATGGCGCGCAGATTCATAATTCCGGATCTTTGCATTGAAATTATCCTTTTTCACATTCCCGCTTAGAGTACTTGCGAATGTATTGCGAAACTTCCCATAAGTCTCATATACCGCTTTGAAAGCATCATGGCGCACACGCTGCTCATCACTTTCGAGAAAACGGATGAACCGTCCATGAGTGATTTCTACCTCTTCACCATTTTCATCTTTAATGGATGGAAACTCCAAATCAGCATTATTCAGCATGCCAAATGTATTGCTTGAAGCCCCAAGCACCTCGGAAGCCTGGGCAAGCAGGGATTCCTGCTCAGCAGATAATACATGAGGCCTTTGAAGATTAATTTCCTCAAGCGAATGTTTATATAATTGCAGCTCCGTTTTTTCCTCTAAAAACCCGGCAATCTTCTCTTCATCTTCAGCCAGCAATTCAGGAACAATAAACGCGAGTGCACTTGCAGCTTCCGAATATAAATTTTTGATTTTGTCGTCCTGGCCCTGATAAAATGAGTTCGTTGTATCCTGGTCATAACGCATATGGGCATATGTATAAAGCTTCCCAAGGCGCGAGAGTAAATGATCTTGGAACTGCAGCGCTTCATATAATGTTTCAGCACTTTCCCCAAGCCTGCCTTGATACTTGCCTGCATTAGGGATCAGCTTCTGCACATCATTATATTCCTTGTCCCATTCCTCATCAGAAGGGAAAATATCCTCCAAACGCCAGGTATCTTCTGGTGAAATCTCATTCCTTGCTGGCAGTTTCTTTACAGTTGTCTCATTAGCCATTCATTCATCCTCCATTCAAAAGTCCCATTACACTATCTTCTCTTTCAAAAAACAAATTCCTTCTTTTTAAAGAGCGAATGTGCAAATCTTTGATTATTTTATGTTAAATAGATCTTTTTCATTTATTGCCCTGCAAAATGCTTTGCGTGATACCCCTATAAAAATCCTCCTCTCTTTGGAGAATACAGGAGGAATGGTCAGGCTCTCCACAAGACGCAGTTCTTTTGTACAGACCGTTTCCAGTTTGTTTAACAATGTTTAAGTTAATAAGGACATCCATATATTCTTTAACTGCCAAAACTTCAGATCCTGTTTGAATCAGTGGAATTGACCTGACTTTAATATCGCTGTTCTTTACCCTATTGCGAAAGGCAGCAACCATTCGCGCATGAGAAAACGGTCTATCTTTGCCGATGACATCCATGTACAAGTAGGACTGCCACTGTATAGGCGGGGTTTCAATAAATGGAGAATGGCGGACAGGAAGGCCAATTTCAGGCGGGAGTAAAGCAGGAGCAATTGAGCGGGAGTATATTTCCTGAAGAAAGGTATTTTTATATGCACTGCTATTCTGAGCAAGGAAATTCTTTATTTTTCGAATTTCATTTTTCCATTCACTTATTTTTAAATCATTTTTAAAATATGGATCAAATAAAAAATCTGGATCAGCATGGAAGATTGTTTTCACATCATAATGCGCGTAGGCATTTCTGACAGTTAAGGGAAGGATTTGGCGGACATTGATGAAGGACTTTGAATTGGGGCAGAATGAAGGGATTACCCAATTGTCTGAAGCTGTTTGCCGAAGAAATAAGTACTGGAACCCAGATAAAGAAATTTTTGCTTTCCCAATGCGCTTAATATTTTTTCCTGCCAGTATCCATATTGGAACGATGCCTGACTGAAAATAAGCTTCTGTTCGTTTTTTAAATAACTCCTCTGAGATAATTGAACATTGATATTCAAGAGCATAATTTACACCTTCAAAATGGACACTTATATCTGGCCGCTGTGAAATGTCCGGATAGTATGGCTCCAGAATTGGATCTAACCCTTTTTTCTTTAGCCATTGATACAAAAGGAGCTTTCCAGAAATATGGTATTCAGATTCCCTTTCATAGCTTTCCGGACATTCAGAACCCTTTTTGTGGCTAAAATGCGGGATTCTCTTATTACCGATCTTCATAATTACTTCCTCTTTGCATTCGGGGCAGAAAAAAGTGTGCTTTTCCCTATACTGCTGTAAATCAGGGATACTATGTGGACCTAAGAGACTTATTCGAACCCCCTTCTCTGTTGCGGCAACTAACAAATGATCATCTCCTTTCTATGATAAACGTTCTTTATTTAATTGCTAAATTCCTTTATATTCTGCAAATTCTTTTTGAGCTTTTTATACAAACATATACATACGTTTCTTGCTGCATTGTCTGACGCGGATGCCCTTACTAAAATAAAGCCGATTTCAAAAATGAAATCGGCTTTGCTGAACTATTTAAAATGTTTTCTCAGATTTTCAAAAACATCATTTTCTATAATCAATTTGCCATATTCCATTACACGGTGAATTGTTGTGCTCGTTTCGTGCCCGTACTCAAGGAGAATGCTTAGCATGTTATCTATGTCATCCTCTTCAAAAAGCTCTTCAGGGAACTCTGCGAATAAATAATATTTCCCTTCAAAGGAATATAACTTTGTAGTAATGGAATCAAGACTTGACTGCTTTGATAATGAAATAACGTCTTCAAAATCTTTAAATGATAATAGGAACTCAAGATCGCCTTCATATCCAGGCTCATCTTCATCGGATTTACGGAAATGATGATCGAGCATTTCCTCTATATGTTCATCCACAGGCAAATCTTTCACTTTTTCATCCGGGACAGGAAGTTCAAACTTCTGACCATCCTTTGAAAGCTGGGCCTTTGTTACAAGAACCTCCAGACCCTTATCCAATGCCTGTACCTGAATCCATAAAGGTCCTTCAACAAGAAATTCTTCCTCCTGATGGACTTCATCCATCATTTCCCAAAAGAGTTCCTCACTCCGCTCACGATTGTACCAAATCTCTTCACGGTCAAAGCCTCTTTCTTCTATATCAAGATAAGAAATATAAAATTTAACTGTATGATCATTAATACGTTCGATTTCCATGCAGCAACTCTCCCTTCTGGCTATGATTGAAGGGACTAAATACCCCCAGCAGTCATGTGTTATCCATTTACCCGTAAATCAATTGGCTAATCCCCGATTTAATTGAAGGTAAACTGTATTTTGTACCTTGTACTTTTATTTTATGACAAATTGAGCATAAAGGGAATTAAAAAGTCATATGTTTAGAAAAACCGTTAAATGCCTATATTGTCCCAAGCTTCCATCCTTATCAAATTTTACTGTAACTATATATTCTCTTATTATATCCATATTCCTTGTTCTTTTTCACATAACAAACAAAAAGACCTTCTTCTGTTAACAGAAAGAAGGCCTCTTAATTTTAAGTATAATTGAATAAGTTTGTTAATTCACAATCTGGACTTGAGCAAATCTTTCAGATTTAAATTAAACCACTGTTAATTTACCATGCGCTGTGCTTCACGCAACTGGTAGGTGCGAACTTTTCTTGGAAGGAAACGTCTTATTTCGTCCTCATTATATCCAACCTGCAAACGTTTTTCATCAAGAATGATTGGACGGCGAAGCAGCCCAGGGTTTTCCTTGATCAACTCAAATAAATCTTGGAGAGGCATTGATTCAAGGTTTACATCAAGCTTTTGAAATGTCTTTGACCGAGTAGAAATAATTTCATCGGTTCCATCTTCAGTCATGCGCAGAATTTCTTTAATTTCATCAATTGACAGCGGTTCTGAAAAGATATTTCTTTCTTTATAGGCAATCTCATGTTCTTCTAACCATGATTTAGCTTTCCTGCAAGATGTACAACTTGGTGAAGTGTATAATGTGACCATTTTACAAATTCACACTCCTTAAATTAGACATATATGAAACTATCTGAGATTTATATTTGTTTAATCAAATATTTCTAGAGTTTTCTAGATTAAAATAACTTTAATCAAGGAATTTATATTATTTATTATACACCAAACAATATCTATTTGGTATAACTTTTTATAAATATGATAAAAGTATTAAACATTTATTAAACAAATGGATTAAGAATTAGAATCTACTTAATAAGACGAATGAACAAGCAAAAAGTTTCATTTTTTTATATCTTTTTTGCTATAATTTCTTCCATAAGATTCTTAAGCCTTTAGCTCAAGGGAATTTTATGTATTAAATTATTTTATTTATACTTTGTATACCCTTATTAATTTTGATTAAACCTAAAATTGATATTAACATTTTCTCAATTAATAAATGAAAATGAAAACACAGCCATTTACAAAAATGGCTGTGTTTTCCCAATTCTTAAAGATCCTCCAATACATCCGTCCCATTTTTATTTTCCTCATAGGTCAGGACCTCATCTACAGGCTGATAGGACTTTCCATAGAAATGTTCATCTCTGTATGTGTGTATCATTTTATATGTTTTCCTCATAGCTTCATAAATCATTTCTTCACTTTCATTCTCAGGAGACCAATATAGAATTTCCATTGTATTGATTTCATTTGTTGCAAGAGACCGGCGGCTGTATCCGATTGATTGTGCATGCTCAAACCCTTCTCTTTTATAGAACCGAAGGCGCTTCTCTGTATCCGTGTCTTCATAATCCACTGGTTCAACTTCCAAAATGATCGGCTTGCCTTTGGCTTTCAGCTTTTGAAGTAATTTATGGCCAAGCCCTTGTCCTCTGGATTCCTTTGAAACAAACAGATAATCAATAAACACAAAGTTATCCAATTCCACATACATAAGTACATGGTGTTGACCTTCATCTTTATGATAAATGTCTGACCGTTCCTTTAATAAGGTTTCCATATGTTCTCTCGATTTCATTTCTTCAATAGGGAAATATTGATTCAGTTTTTCATACCAATGCATGGATCTTCTCCTTTTTTTGCTCACAAACGATAAACTGTTTATTGAACATGAATATTTATTCCAGCATGATAAGCTCCCAGCTTTCCTTTCCACTCACTTTTATGCTTTAGCCTTTTATACTATTTCCAATCAGATAAAGTATTTGTGGAATTACCCCTTTTAATACTGGAAAATTTCGAATAAAATAAGATTAGGGATGTTTTATACACTAATCACAGGATACTGTGAAAAGAAAGATGGAGGTTTATCATGGTTGGTTACATAACTGATTTAACAATTGTTGCACTGCTCATAATTGGATTTACTGCCTTATTAGGTGTACTAACTAATGGTATTGGAGAAAAGGTGTTTGGCGGTAAAAATAAATCCGAATTCGTGGATCAATCTGCAAGGGTGCAGACTGGATGGAAAAGCGTAGGCGGTAAGAAAAAGCAGTAACCTATGCCTCTATACTATGATACCGCATTCAAGATTGGTGTCAAATGATATGTAACTTAATTTATTGATAAACAAAGCCAGAAGGAGGCCAAAATAATCGGCCTCTTTCTGGCTTTTATGGTGTATAATCCACTTTTGGTGTATACGAATTACCCGCATTCCATAAAAGGAATTCATTAATTCCCTGTTCGTTCAATGCCTTTATTTGAGCTTCAACCTCGGCTCTTCCATACTCCTTATAATTTCCGGCTCCTAAATAAGAAGCTGTAAAATCCTGCAGCCACGGTCTTGAAACAGGCGGACTATCCAACTCTTCCAATTTCCTATTCTCAAGCTTTGCATATTCAGAAACCAGCTTATAAGGTTCCAGATCTGGTTTGGCTATTCCAAAATAGGAAGTCCAGTGGCTTGGATAAATCATAGAAGAAATTACATCTACATGTTCTGAGATCTTAGAAAAATTTTGACCAATTCCTGGAGCTTCAGGGAGGGTAGCCGTGTAACCAAAGATATCAACCGATACCTTTACTCCATATGGCTCAAGCTCTTTCCTTGCATACTCAACGAAGTCTGTTACAGCGCTTACTCGCTTCTGCACATTTTTTATTTTAAGATTTTTATATTCACCCATACTATATTTCAAAGAGCTATCGCGGTGTTCAAACCCTTCAGGAAACCGGACATAGTCAAATTGAATTTCCTGAAATCCCATTTTGGCAGCTTCAATTGCAATTCCCACATTGTAATCCCAAACTTCTTTTATAAATGGATTAACAAATGATTCACCTCTGCCATTTTTCCATACTTTGTCTCCTTCCTTATAAGACCATTCCGGCTTTTTATTTGCCAGGACAGAATCTTTGAAAACAACTACCCGTGCAATCGGATATATTTGCTTATCTTCCATGACTTTCAGGATTTTACTTGAATCCTTTATGTAAGGTTTTCCAATTTCATGATATGGTGAGCTATCTTCAGGAATATAAGTAAGATTACCCCAATCGTCCTTAATATCGATTACCATCGCATTTAAATCGGTTTCATCCATCAAATTCACCAGGTTATTAAACTTTTCGCCGCCTGCAGAATGTCCGGTAACATATATCCCTCTTACAGCATCAGGATATTGAAAATGATAGCCAGAATCAAATTGAAACCGGTTTATTTTTTCTGGCAGTGCTTTTACAAGCGAAACATGTTCCCTTTGCGGGTTTTGGCCTGGTTCCTCGGTTTCCTGTTCTTTTGCATCCCCGGATTGGGCAGAAATGAACAGACCTGACACTAACATTAAGGCAGCAGCAAGAGGTACTGACTTTTTCAAATGTGATGCCCCCTTTATGAAGTTCTGCTTGTTGTTTCCTCCATTATAAGATTAATTCAAAGAATTAAGAACTGTCTTTATACTAAATTATCTTTTTTAGTGTTCTTTAAACCAATAATATTAAAAAAATATTAAAATGCTGCTTAATTAGACAAATTGACGGAAAAATATAAATAATCGAAAATTCTAATAGTAATATTCTAGAAAATGTTGTATTATATACTAAAGCTTACATTAGCGAATAAACGTGCTAAAGAGATATTTCTACTCTCTACATATTTGACTGAGCAACATACATCTTGGTAACTCCTTTTTATTATCAAAAAGGATAAGCATAAGTATAGCAAACACTTACTTTTCCAGGATGTAAAAAACGATCTCAGTAGAGATCGTTTTTTGTTATTTGGCATATTGGGCTTTTAATTCGTTATACTCTTTTTCAGAACAGTAAACAAAATGTCCCGGAGTAATTTCACGCATTTCCAGCTCTTCATTGTCAGCGTAATTGTGGACTGCTGGGTCATAAGACTTTCTTCTGCGGGCACGTTCCGTTTCTGGATCTGGAAGAGGAATAGCAGAAAGCAGTGATTGAGTATATGGATGCATTGGATTGGCGTATAAATCTTCTGCTGGCGCAAGCTCTACCAGTTTGCCGAAATACATTACACCAATACGATCGCTGATGTACTTAACCATAGATAAGTCATGAGCGATAAACAGGTATGTTAATCCTTTTTCACGCTGCAGTTTTTTCATAAGGTTTACTACCTGAGCCTGGATGGAAACGTCCAATGCTGATATTGGCTCATCGGCAATAATAAAGTCCGGGTCAACCGCAAGCGCGCGGGCAATCCCGATACGCTGTCTCTGTCCTCCAGAGAATTCATGAGGGTAACGGTTAGCATGCTCTTTGTTCAAACCAACTGTTTCCAGAAGCTCATAAACCCTCTCCATACGTTCCTTTTTGCTCTTTGCCAAACCGTGGATATCGATGCCTTCAGCAATAATATCGGCTACAGTCATACGCGGATTCAAGGAAGCATAAGGATCCTGGAAAATCATTTGCATTTTCCGGTTAAACTTTTTTAGTTCTTTTGCAGACTTTTTGCCGTGAACATCTTCACCTTCAAAAAGAACTTGACCATCTGTTGCATCGTATAATCTGATAATGGTTCGTCCAGTAGTTGATTTACCGCAGCCAGACTCACCTACAAGTCCAAGGGTCTCTCCCTTAAAAATATCAAAAGTAATCCCATCAACTGCTTTTACCATATTTGGACGGCCTACATTAAAATGCTGTTTTAAATTTTTAATTTCAAGCAATTTTTCTGCCATTATTATTTTCCCTCCTTCACTAATACAGGCTTTTCAAATGTGGAGGATAATTGGCGCATACGTCTTTTTACTGCTTCCGGCGGCTCAACCTTTGGAGCATCCGGGTGAAGCAGCCAAGTTTTTGCAAAATGTGTTTCTGAAATTTGGAACATTGGCGGCTCTTCTTCAAAGTCAATTGCTAGTGCATATTGATTTCTGGCTGCAAATGCGTCTCCCTTTGGAGGATTCGTCAGATCTGGAGGTGTTCCAGGAATTGCAGCTAATTCAGCTTTATCATCATTTTCTAAGCTTGGCATTGATGCAAGTAATCCCCATGTATAAGGATGGCGCGGATCATAGAAAATTTCATCCACAGTGCCCATTTCAACAATCTGGCCAGCATACATTACAGCAACACGGTCCGCGACATTTGCAACAACACCCAGATCGTGCGTGATAAAGATGATGGAAGTATCCATTTTATTTTGAAGATCTTTCATAAGCTCCAGGATTTGCGCCTGAATAGTAACGTCAAGTGCTGTTGTCGGCTCATCAGCAATAAGCAGCTTTGGATTGGCTGCAAGAGCAATCGCAATCATGGCACGCTGTCTCATACCGCCAGAGAATTCATGTGGATATTGATTCACTCTTTTCTCAGGCATCGGAATACCAACAAGTCTCAGTAATTCAATTGCTCTGTTTTTGGCATCAGTCTTCGTCATATTTTGGTGTTTAATCAGCACTTCCATTATCTGATTTCCAACCCTCATCGTTGGATTCAAAGACGTCATCGGATCCTGGAAAATCATACTGATTTCTTTACCGCGAATCTTTTCCATTTGTTTTTCTGTTTTAGGTACAATGTCTTCACCATTCATCAGGATCTGCCCGCCTGAAATTCGGCCTGGCGGCATAGGTATTAACTTCATAATAGACTGGGAAGTAACACTTTTGCCTGACCCAGATTCACCAACAATCGCTAGCGTCTCTCCCTTATGAAGGTCAAAGCTGACTCCCCGGACTGCTTTTACTGTACCTCCATATGTTTGGAATGAGACTTCTAAATTTTTTACTTCAAGTAATTTTTCCATGTTCTCACTCCTTTATTTACGCATTCTTGGATCTAGAGCATCACGCAAGCCATCGCCAACTACGTTAAAAGCAAAGATCGTTAAACAGATAAACGTAGCAGGGAAGAATAAACGCCATGGGTAGTAACGCATAGCCGGCAATCCATCATTGGCCATTGTTCCCCAGCTTGCTATCGGCGGTGTTAATCCAAGGCCAATAAAGCTTAAAAATGCTTCAGTAAAAATGGCAGAAGGGATCGTCAGCGTCATTGTGACTAAAATAGGTCCCATTGAATTTGGAATTAAGTGTTTGCCCATAATTCTGCTTGTATTTGCACCAAGCGTTTTGGCTGCCAGGACATATTCCTGATTTTTCAGAGATAACACCTGACCGCGGACAATACGGGACATATTGATCCAACCTGTAATGGACATTGCTATGATCATAGTAGACAATCCCTGTCCTAGCACAACCATTAACAAGATTACTAATAATAAATACGGTACACCATATAAAATATCGGCAAAGCGCATCATACCCTCGTCTGTGCGTCCGCCCTTATAACCGGCTATACCGCCCCAAAGTACACCAATAATCAAATCAATTACAGCTGCAGCAACTCCAATGAAGATGGAAATTCGTGCACCTTCCCATGTGCGGGCAAATACATCACGGCCAAGATCATCTGTGCCAAACCAATGTTCAGAAGAAGGCGGCTGGTTTTTATTGCCCAGATCATTAGATGCATAATCATATGGAGTCATATATGGTCCAAAGATTGCCATGAAGATTAGCAGTCCCAATAATACTAATCCAAACAGGGCAAGCTTGTTTTTTCGAAATCGAATAAATACATCTTTCCAAAAAGAAAGACTAGGCTTTGAAATTTTTTCAGCTTCACCAAGCTGTGTTCCGACTAACTTGAACTTATCTTTCGAAATCTGCATAATTACTCTCCTTTCTTCCCGCCAGCAAGTTTGATGCGTGGGTCGATGATTCCGTATGCAATGTCAACAAGGAGAATAGATACAAGCAACAGAATACTGTAGAAAACTGTTACACCCATAATTACCGTATAATCACGATTGTTGATACTTGTTACAAAGTGTGCACCAAGTCCAGGAATACCGAAGATTCTTTCAATAACGAAACTTCCTGTTAAAATACCTGCGGTTAATGGTCCCATATATGTTACAACAGGTAAAAGGGCATTACGGACCGTATGTTTTACTGTAATTACTCCCCTGCTTAAACCTTTTGATTTAGCAGTCTTAATATAATCATTCGCCAGAACTTCAAGCATGCTCGAACGAGTTAACCGGGCTATAAATGCCATCGGTGTCGAAGCCAGTGCAACGGCTGGAAGAACGGTGTGCATAAATGATTCCCATCGTGCAACAGGGAAAATACCCATTTTTATTGCCAGGAAATATTGCAGGAATGATGCCATGATAAAGGAAGGTACAGAGATACCTAAGACAGCTACAATCATCGCTGTGTAATCCGGCCATCTATTATGTTTTAATGCCGCAATGATTCCTAAGAGAACTCCTACTGCAACGGCGATAAAAATGGCCTCCATTCCAAGAAGAAATGAAACAGGAAAACCTTCATTAATCAAGTCGTTTACAGTTTGGCTTTTATATTTAAATGATGGTCCAAAATCCCAGTTGACAATTCGAACCAGATACTCCCAATACTGTGCATACCATGGCTTGTCCAGCCCAAAGTGGGCATTCAGGTTTGCTTCAATTTCGGGAGGAAGTTTTTTCTCAGATGCAAAAGGGTTTCCGGGTGCAATGCGCATGAAGAAAAACGTTGCTGTAACAATCATCCATAGAGACAGAAGCATGTACACCAAGCGTTTTCCAATATATTTCGCCATTGTCAAACACCTCCAATTTATTACAATGCCTTAATCAGAAACGAAGGTATATGGGATTGTGCATCCCATATACCTTTCGTAAGTTTAGCTATGTTTATTCGAAGTGTGCCCACTTATACTGGACATCACCCAGGCCGGATACTGCAACATCTTTAAGGTTCTCAGCCTGTACCCAGTTATTAGTATAGAAATAGATTGGAGCTACTGGCATATCTTCCATGAAGATTGCTTCAGCATCCTTCAATAACTGCTGGCGAGCTTCAGGGTCAGTTTCTGTTGCAGATTTAGCAAGCAGATCCTGGAACTCTTTGCTTTCCCATCCAGTATTGTTGTTACCGCCATCAGCGTCACGGTACATTTCTAAGAAGTTGATTGCATCGTTAAAGTCACCCAACCAGCCCAAACGAGCTACTTGGTAATCCATTTGGTCTAATTTATCAAGGTATACATTCCACTCTGAGTTATCTAGAGTTACTTCAACACCAAGATTCTGCTTCCACATATCCTGAACTGCCTGGGCAATCTTTTGGTGCGCCTCAGAAGTATTATAAGAAAGAGTTACAGCTGGAAGTTCAGAAGCATCTTTCAATCCAAGCTCTTCAAGACCTTTTTGTAAATATTCTTTTGCTTTTTCTACATCATTGTCAGGGAAATAACCCTTTTCGTTTTCTTCAAACATTGATGGAGGGACAATCGCCATTGCTGGAAGCTGTTCACCCTGAAGGATGTTATCAATTAGCTCCTGACGGTTGATGGCATGTGCAAATGCTTTACGGATATTAACGTTATTAAATGGTTCTACAGTTGTATTAAACTTGTAATTGTAAATACCTGCGATTGGCTGTGTCACTAAGCGGCCTTCGTCTTTAAGAGCCTGCATAGCGTCAGTTGGAAGGGCACCTGTTGGAGCTCCAGCCCAATCTAGTTCACCATTGTCAAACATAGATAATTCAGTATTAGGATCATTGATCATAACCATTTCAATGCTGTCAAGCTTAACTGTTTCAGCATCCCAGTATGTTTTGCTCTTTTCAAGAACAATCTTGTCACTGTGAGACCATTCAACCATATGGAAAGGCCCGTTAGTTGTAAAGTTTTCACCAGCATCAGTTGCCCATTCTGGGTTAGCTTCTGCGATTTTGCTGTTAACCGGTAAATAAGTATAGAAAGCTGTTAATTCTTCGAAGTAAGGAGTAGGGTTTACTAATTTTACTTCTAGAGTTTTGTCATCGATAGCTTTAACGCCAACAGCATCCTTTTCACCTTTGCCTGTATTGAAAGCTTCAGCGCCTTCAATGTAGTAAAGCTGGTATGCATATGTTGAATTGTTAGCAGGATCCAATGCCCACTTCCAAGCATATTCAAAGTCTTTGGCTGTTACTGGGTCTTCATTTGACCATTTAGCATCACGAATTGTGAATGTATAAGTTTTTCCGTCTTCAGAAATTTTGATGTCTTCTGCCATTGCATTTTCAGGCTTACCATCTTGATTGATGCGAGTAAGACCTTCTAAGACATTTCGAAGAACAGTTCCAGAAGTTGAATCCTGTGCTAAACCTGGGTTTAAAGATGGTGGTTCAGTGTTGATATTTACTCGTAGTTCCTGCGGTACATCGGACTTTCCGCCGTCATCTCCGCCTTTTTCGCCGCCATCAGCATTGTCTCCGCCGCCGCTGCACGCAGCAAGGAACATGCTTAGCACTAGCAGCATGCTAAAAAAGATCGATAATCTTTTGTTCACGGTATTAACCCCCTATTAATTTCCTCAAACAATACTCTTACGCTTGCGATTCACAAAAAACACAACTGTGCGCCCCAGATATATTGCTCAAATAGTCTGTTAATTCAATTTAAAAAAATTGCAGACTATTTAGAAGGCAACAAAAAAAGCAAGTTTATATTCTCTTAAAGATAGATTATCCCTATATTCTGATAATTCAGATTAAAAGAATTAATCTATAAGATGTAAGCTATAAACTTACTCAATATGCACCATACTCTCGCTATCTGGAGTGATATAGTTTTGTTTTAAATGTAACAAATTCGTAAAGAATATGTTTGTTACGTTTATTATAAATAGTTTAAAAACTTATTGCAAGTGGCTTTTTGTACATGCAATTCAATCGAGTATGACATTTTTCGTCAAAAAGTCTTATAAATTAAGATTTTTGAGATAATAAAAAAATTTTTCATTTTAAGATTTTTTGCTATTTTAATAGGAATAACCACCCATATATTGTAAAATCCAACCCGATATTGGAGGCTATCGGTGACTTTCATTTTCCTTTTATTAACTTGATTTTTGTATCCGGATAGTTTAACTTATTATATAATATAAATAAAAATAAATTATTTAATCGGCAATGAAAAAGATTAGTACATTTACTGAGGGTTTAGCAGAGAGTCTGTGGAAGGTGCAAACAGGCAGCCCGGTAAATAGAATGGACTTTTGAGCTTCTGAATTTTTCAGGCGTTACCCTGCGTTATCGGGGACCTATGCATTGTTCTGCATAGGGCAGAGTGACTCAGTATTTGAGTAATTAGGGTGGCAACGCGGACCATTCGTCCCTATTTTATAGGGACGAATGGTTCTTTTTTATGCTTTCAGCACCAAAATAGCTCTTTACTGCCTGTCAATTCATGATTTTTTAGGCCGATTAAAGGAGGAAAAACATGAAAACTATATTTTCCGGCATCCAGCCCAGCGGGACTATAACCCTTGGAAATTACATCGGTGCCATGAAGCAATTTGTTGAACTGCAGAATGATTACAACTGCTATTTCTGCATTGTTGACCAGCACGCAATAACAGTTCCACAGGACAGACTGGAATTAAGAAAAAACATCCGAAGCCTGGCTGCTCTATATTTGGCTGTTGGAATCGACCCTGAGAAATCCATCCTATTCATCCAATCGGAAGTTCCAGCCCATGCCCAGGCGGGATGGATGATGCAATGTGTTTCCTACATCGGTGAGCTCGAACGCATGACCCAGTTCAAAGACAAATCAGAAGGTAAAGATGCTGTATCTGCAGGACTGCTGACCTATCCACCTCTGATGGCTGCGGATATCCTGCTATACAACACTGATCTGGTCCCAGTTGGAGAGGATCAAAAGCAGCACCTGGAATTAACTCGCGATCTTGCAGAAAGATTCAATAAGAAGTACAACGACATCTTCACTATTCCTGATGTCAGAATCGCCAAAACAGGCGCGAGGGTTATGTCCCTTCAGGATCCATTAAAAAAAATGAGCAAGTCTGATCCTAATAAAAAGTCATTTATATCGTTATTAGACGATCCAAAACAAATTGAAAAGAAAATAAAAAGTGCCGTAACAGATTCTGAAGGCATCGTTAAATATGATAAGGAAAACAAGCCGGGAGTATCCAATCTCCTTTCCATTTACTCAATCCTTTCAGGGAAAACTGTTGCGGAGATTGAAAAGGAATACGAAGGCAAAGGATATGGAGATTTTAAAGCCGGCCTGTCAGATGTTGTTGTTGGAGCAATTAAACCTATTCAGGATAAATATTATGCGCTAATGGAATCGGAAGAACTTGATCTGGTACTTGATCAGGGAGCTGAAAAAGCGAATAAGGCTGCATACAAAATGATTAAAAAAATGGAAAGTGCCATGGGACTCGGCCGAAAGAGATAAGAAAAGCGGAAGCGCCCACTTTTCGGAGACAAGCATAAGACAAGCCGGCTAAAAGGTTGTTCTCTAACCTTTTGGACGGATTGGCTTATGATCGCGAGCCGATGGCGCCTGGAGCTAGACAGTTATCTAAGTTTAGAATTTATACATTCCTTTCTTTAAATAAAAAACAGCCTTTTGGCTGTTTTTTTCTAATTCACTTTTGGACCGTGCTCCATTTCCCACAACTTCTCAAAAAACGGCTGTCCTTTTATTAAGTTTTCACAAAACTTCTCGTGTTTACCTGACCAGCCGTATTTACTTTCATCGTAAAGTTCATACCATGCCTCTTCGAAGTTCATTGACTGAATTTTGGAATAGCGTTCCGGGCTCCACTCCGTATACCAATAACGGATTTCAGCATCATTTTTGGAGGAATGAAGCTGATCCAGCGCCATAAACAGCAGCTGCTTAAGCTGTCTTTCTTTTCTCGTCAGGCCTGCCATCAAATCCGGAGATGGAGAAAGAATATGAAATTCCTTTAATGCTGTTTGATCATTAAATGAATAGTTTGCCGTTTCCTGATTTTCAAGCATTTCATATGCCAGCTGCTCCTGCCGCGGGATAAGTCTGCTTTTCCTGATAGGGATATTATAGCCGATTGTATCGACTGCCAATATGCCTGTCCCATCCGAAACTACAAAACAATACTCCAATTGAATACGTTCATGATTTTTCCTTAAGTAAGCTTTTTGATAAATATCATCTAGCAGTTGTTGTGGCAGCTCAGAAAGATCGTTTTCAATATAATTAAATAGAACCGGGTCAATCTTCAGCAGCGGAACCTGATCAAGCAGTTCTACGCCATCATCTTTTCTCCATTCATGAAAATGGCATACATTGTATCCATTCTCTTCTCCTTCAAACCAATTCACCCAAACATCATGAAGATACAACATTTTTCAACCCCCACTTCAACAAACTATTTGTCACTCAGTATGGGCAGTAGGAAGTAAATTTATTCCTATATTGCACTTGCAATCCATTTTTTGTAATAAATTTTGGAATGACATTGCTGTAATAAATACCTTCCCTCTATTCATTCTCACTAGTATAAGGAAAATATATGCTTAAAGTTATTATAATGATTCCGATCGGAAGCAGATAACATTCTGGACGCGAGATAATAAAATCGAAATATTCTTTGAAGGTATGGCCAGTTGTAAGCAAATTTAAATACCCTATTACACTGACTCCTCCTGAAACAGAAATCCCAAACCCGGTTAAAAGCCCAAATGCCCTAAATAACATATTCTTTACTATATGCGTGAGTCCCAAAAGGTTTTAATGCTGCCATAAACTCACTCCCAGTCCTTTTTTACATGTATATGAAGGAATTTGTTCGGATATGTACAAGCTATTGTCCTAAAGACAACAAAAAAACGCCTGACTATAGGCGTTTCTTTGCTATCTGTTGGATTTAGGATTGAAGGCATCTTTTAAGCCCTCTCCAATAAAGTTGATCGATAGGATTGTAAATGTTAGAACAGCAGCTGGCGGAATCCATATCCACCATTTACTGGTCAAAACATCCGGACTTCTTGCTTCCTGAAGCATATTCCCCCAGGTAGGAATGTTGATCGGTACACCGAATCCCAAGAAGCTTAGGCCTGTCTCAGCTACAATCATAGCTGCCAGTGTAATGGTCGCCTGAACGATAATGGTTGACATTACATTCGGCAGCAAGTGTTTAAAGATGGTCTTTGGTGCAGAGCATCCGATGGAAACAGCACTCATAATATATTCATTTTCCTTCTCAGCCATGACCTTGCTTCGAACAAGTCGGGCAGTTCCTGTCCAGCTGAGTACACTTATTACGAATATAAGGGTTCCTGTACTTGATTCGATAAAAATTGATTTTAATACGATAACAAAAAGCAGGAATGGAAAGTTCATCATAAAGTCTGTGAATCTCATTAGGGCATTATCGACCCAGCCGCCAAAATATCCCGCAGTAGCACCAACAAGAGTACCAATAGTAATAACAGCTAGTGTGATAGAGAATGCAAGCAAGAGTGAAGTCTTGCCTCCATGCAGAGTTCTGGCAAAAACGTCTCTGCCTGACTTGTCGGTGCCAAAGTAGTGATCAGCAGATGGTTCTTTGCTCATTTGTGTTAAATTGATCTTAGCTGTCTCCTCAACCGGCATAGTTAGCGGCTCAGCCAATATGGACATTGCACAGACCAGCAGCAGGAAGACCAGACTGATCATTGCCACTTTATTGCGCAAAAACTTGCGGCGGGCGAGAGCCCATGGTGATTGACTCTTCGGCGGTTTAACAGGGTCTGCTAAACCAGGCGAAGTTTGCTGTGAAATTGATGGTTCCATACTCTCACCTACCTAACTTAAACGAATACGCGGATCTACTAGACCGTATAGTAAATCTGCAACTAAATTTCCAATAAGGGTTAAAATCGTCAGCATCATGGCAATAGCCATCATGACAGAATAATCACGTGCATTAACTGATTCTACGAATAAATAACCGATGCCAGGGTATGTGAAAATGGTTTCTGTGATAATTGCCCCTCCAAAAAGATTGGCAATATCGAATCCCAGTAAAGTAACGATAGGTATGATGGAGTTTCTTAGAATGTGCTTATTATAAATCGCAGATTCTTTCGTACCTTTAGCTCTTGCTGTACGAACATAATCCTTGCGAGAGCTTTCGATCATATCATTTCTTAAGAACTGTGTATAAGCGGCTGTAGCCATGGCTCCCAGGACAATAGCCGGCAATACAGTATGTTTTGCTTTACTTAAGTAATATTCCAGTGTTCCTGCTTCTACCCCGCTGCCGATACTTCCACTGGCTGGAACCCATCCAAGATTGATGGCAAAAACATAAATGGCAACTAAAGCTGCAACAAAGCTGGGAATTGCAAGTGCTAAATAGTTAAAAGCTGATATTAAATAATCTCCAATGCTATAGGCAAAACGCCCAGAGTATCTTCCCATTAAAAAGGCCAATAAATAAGTAATTATTAGAGCTGATATTCCTAATATGATTGTGTTCGGCAAACGGTCACCAATTAATTCCATAACCGGGCGCTTATGAACAAATGAATCTCCAAAATCTCCTTGGACCACACCACTCATCCAGCGGACATACTGTACAGGAATAGGATCATTCAATCCCATCTGCTCACGCATTTCTTCAATATACTCCGGATCTGAGTTTAAAGGGTCAATTTTTCCAGATAGTGCATCACCAGGCATTAGCTTCGCCAGTGTGAAAACCACTACTGAGATAAGGAAAATTATTGGAATCATACCTATGAGTCGTCGAATTGTGTACTGTAGCATTTCCATTCCCCTTACCAAACAAAAATTTATTCGCTGGTTAAACCTGTACTCCCTGGGAGAACAAAATCCCTCAAGGAATACAGGTTCCTTTTATCCTATTACTCTACAATGTGCCACTTGTGGAACTCATCAGTTCCAAATGGAGTTACTTTAACTCCGCCCACACGCTTGTTGATCGCCCATGGATCTACACGCTGTTCGAAGAAGATGATTGGCAATTCTTCGTTAACAAGCTTTTGCCATTCATTATAGACTTCCTGACGGTGCTCTTGAACATCTTTACTAGAATCTTCAGGGAATGTTACACCCTTTTTGATAAGTGCATCAGACTCTTCGCTGTACCATCTCCACATATTCCATTTGTCAGTAGACAACCAGATGCCAGCTGGATCTGGGTCATTAGCAAGTCCCCAAGCACCCATGAATGTTTCAACAGATGGGTCATCTGCTTCAATAGTGTCATAGAATAAGTTGAAATCTTTTAATGAACCGCCGTTTAGCTTAGCATTTAAGCCAACTTCCTGCCAGGATTGAAGGATGAATTGAGCACGTGCCTCTGAAGTTTCAGCGCCTGCCATAGCATCAAAGTTAATTGTAAATGGCTTGCCTTCTGGATCTTCACGGAAGCCGTCGCCGTCTTTGTCAACATATCCTGCTTCGTCAAGTAATTTCTTTGCTTTTTCTGGATCATATTCATATGGATTGATTTCCGAATCATCAATTTTTGCCCAAGATACTGATGGGAAAGGAGTATTTAATGGTTTTCCTAAGCCGTTTGCAAAACCATCGATAAATGCCTGACGGTCAATTGCATGTGCCATTGCATGGCGAAGGGACTTATTCTGGAACTTCTTGTTATCAGATACTACTACACCTTTTTTAGTGTCATAGTGACCCCAGTCAAAAGCAATATAGCTGTAAGACATCGCATCTGCTTCTACCGGATTTACATTGTCAAGAGCTTTAATCGCTTCCCACTGATCCTTTGGAGCTTCAATAACATCGATTTCTCCGTTTTGCACTAAACCTTGCGCAAGAGAACCATCAATAATTTTGTAAACTACACCATCCAATTTAGCTGGTCCTTGCCAGTAATCATCAAAACGCTCAAATTCAATCATTTCGCCAGGTACGATGTTTTTCACTTTAAAAGGACCTACACCAATTGGCGATTTACGGATTTGATCGGAGTCCGGAAGCTCTTTAGAGGAAATATCCCCGTAATGGTGCTTTGGCTCAGGATAAATCCAGATATTTTCCAATAAGTTAACAGAAGGCTCAGTTACTGTCACTTCAATCGTATAATCGTCAATTACCTTGATGCCTTCAATTGTATCAGCTTTTCCATCTTTATATTCTTGAGCACCTTTGATCATTGCTACGTTAGCAAAACGTGCACCTTCATAAGTTGGATCTGCAATTAAATACCATGCAAATTCCATATCTTCTGCTGTTAATTCCTCACCATCATGCCATTTAACGCCTTGCTTAAGCTTGAAAGTTAATTTAGTCTTGTCTTCAGATAACTCATAATCTGCCAGATTCGGTTCAGATATAAGCTCATCATTTACTTTGAGCAAACCTTCATGCATAAACTGAAGGGCATTAACATCATCTTCACCCTCGTAATAAGCAAAAGATAAAACACCTTTAAATGGCTGAGTATAACCGAATGTTACTGTTCCACCCTCTTGAGCTTCTCCTGATGCTTTCCCATCATCTTTTGGTTCCTTATCAGTGCTGGCCTTCTCTCCGCCGCCGGAACATGCTGCCAGGAATACAGACATGACAAGCAGAAGCGAAAGCAGCCAAAATGCTGACTTCTTCATTGGTTTCCCCCCGAAAAATATTTTTTGACAAAGCCTTATTTATATAAGTGACAAGCGACTCTATGCCCAGGCTTCACCTCCTTTAAGTGCGGTTTTACACTCTGGCACTCCGGCATTGCATGTGCGCAGCGCGGATGGAATGTACATCCTTTTGGAGGATCAATCGGGCTTGGCACATCGCCCTCTAAAATGATTCTTTCTTTTTTCTTGCGCGGATCCGGTTCTGGGATTGCGGATATTAGAGCTTGAGTATAAGGATGCAAAGGATCTGCATAGAGGCTGTCCTTTTCAGCGACTTCTACAAGGCCTCCGAGATACATAACCCCTATCCGGTCACTCATATGTTTAACTACGCTCAAATCGTGGGCAATAAATAAGAAAGTAAGATCAAATTCATCCTGAAGCTCTTTCAGCAGATTCAATACCTGAGATTGGACCGATACATCCAGGGCGGAAACAGGCTCATCCGCAATAATGAGCTTTGGTCTTAAAGCCAGTGCCCTTGCGATTCCGATACGCTGTCTTTGCCCGCCGGAAAACTCATGCGGGTATTTATAGTAAGCATCTTCAGGCAGCCCAACTTTCGCAAGAAGATCCATTACTTCCGGCTTCAGTTCCTTTTCGGATTTGCTGTTATAGTTTCTGATTGGCTCTGACACAAGGTGCCCAACCATCATGGTGGGATTTAATGATGCATAAGGATCCTGGAAAACCATCTGGAAGTCCTGGCGGATTTTCCTCAGACTGGTCCCTCTCACATTTGTGATATCCTGTCCGTCAAATATGATTTGTCCGTCTGTTGGTTCTAGAAGTCTGAGGATTGTTCTGCCTGCGGTTGATTTTCCGCAGCCTGATTCTCCCACCAGCCCCAATGTCTCCCCTTTCCTAATTTCAAAGGAAACATCATCAACTGCCTTAACGACCGCTACCGTCTTTCTAAGGATTCCGCCTTTTATTGGATAGTAAGTTTTTAGGTTCTTAACCTCTAAAAGCACATCATTACTGCTTTTATCCTTTTTTAAAACAGCTGTATTATTATGCTCTGTACTCATTATGCGTTCACCTCATGTTTCGGCTGGCTTGTCTCGTAAAGCAGACAGGCTACCTCATGTCCTTCTTCATTTTCTGCCAATCGAGGTGTAACTGTCAGGCATTCCGGCATTGCCTTAGGGCAGCGAGCCGCAAATTTGCACCCTGTTTTAGGCATATTTTTTAATGAAGGCACAATTCCTTTTATTGTGCTTAGCTTTTCCACTTCTTCATCCATTTTTGGAATGGCTCCCATCAGGAGCTGAGTATAAGGATGTTTTGGATTGTGGAATAAGGAATCTACATCTGTCCGCTCTGCTATCTTCCCTGCATACATAACAATTACCTCATCACACATCTCAGCCACAACACCAAGATCATGAGTAATAAGAATAACAGACATATCATTGACTTCCTGGATTTCTTTTAGAAGTTCAAGAATTTGGGCTTGTACAGTTACATCCAGAGCAGTTGTCGGCTCATCGGCGATCAGCAGCTTCGGCTGGCAGGCAATGGCGATGGCGATCATGACCCTTTGCCTCATCCCTCCTGAAAGCTGATGCGGATATTCATCTACAATTTTTTCAGGTCTTGAAATTCCCACACTTTTTAGAAGTGCGATACTTTTAAGCCGCGCTTCTCTTTTGGAGATTTTCATATGATTGAATAATACTTCCTGCAGCTGGAACCCGATAGAGAAAACAGGATTTAAAGAAGTCATAGGTTCCTGGAATATCATCGCGATATCTTTTCCCCTGATTTTATTAATCTCTGAATCTGTCATCTTCTCCAAATGAACACCGTCAAAGATGATTTCTCCATTACGGATTTGGCCAATGCCCTTAGGCAGGAGCTTCATGACAGAGAGGCTCATTACAGATTTACCGCAGCCCGACTCTCCTACGATTCCAACTATTTGTCTAGGTTTAACTCTAAAAGAAACATTATCAACTGCATTATAGTATGTACCATCTATGGAAAAAGCCGTTTCTAAATTCTTCACCTCTAGTAATGGTGCGTCTTTATGTTGACGGGGATTTGTGCTCATAGGACACCTCTTACCTTTTCGAATTATTCTGTTAATTCATTCTATTTGTCTAAAATATTATTACAAAGTTATTACAATTGCAAGATTTTTTTAAAATTTGTTAAAATTCATTTTTCTATAACAAAAAAAAAGCCCACATTTTAGGGCTTTAAAGCGATTACGACTCCAGTTTATATAAAGTTTGGTCCACAAAATATTCGGATGGCGCACTAAAAGATAGTTTTGTAGAAAAACTTTTTTTCTCTCTAAATCCCCTTACAATTTCGTAGCCAGCAGCATAACCAAGTAATGGAGGGTAGGGTCTTTCACCATACAGTATCTTCTGATGGAGCCTCTCATTCTTTTTTAATTTCAACTGAGGCTTGATCAATTTATCCCATAAATTCCTGATTTCTTCTTTTGAATACCTGCTGCACCAGGATCCTCTGAACTTCTTGCCACAGTGAATTTCGACCGCATGTTCGGCAAGCCCTTCCAATATGATGGAATCAAGCAGCGTAAATTCTTCAAGACCTTTTTTCTGTGAGTTAATTCTGCAAGTATGGTGATATTCATGTACAAATAAAGCCTCTACTTCGTCTTCTGCTATATCAGAAGGAAGAAACAAAAATAGCATATTTGCGAATGAAACTCCCGATTTTCCAGAATGCCGCGAAAAAAGACCTCCCCCTGCCGCAGGAAAGATATAAACATCGATATTAGGACCGGCCCACTTCTTCTTATATTTTAAGTATATTTTTTCTGTAAAATCCCATGTTTCTCTTTCTTTTAATTCCTTGAAATCATTGCTGCTGAACCGATCAGGTTTATACATGCCGAATTCCATTAAGTATTCGTATATTTTCCGGGGATCATGATCATTGAAGGATCCTGTAAGTTTTTCACATATTTTAAGCGGTTCATTAAAGCTTTCTTCAAGCCATAAATCGGTTTTAACTATCCCATTACCATACCTCCATATACTCGATATGTAATAAATTTTATGTAAGTGAGCGCATTTTGTTCATCAAAATAAAAAACCGATTCTAGGAGGTTAACTTCCTTTGAATCGGCTTTCGTTTTAATTTTTATTCATATCTCTTAAAGACGATGGTTGCATTGTGGCCGCCAAAGCCCAGTGAATTGCTCATTGCTGCTGTTATTTCTTTTTCCCTTGCCTTATTTGGAACATAATCCAGATCACATTCAGGATCCGGGTTTTCTAAATTAATGGTAGGTGGCAGGATCCCTTCCTTCATTGCCAGAACTGTGAAGATGGCTTCAATTCCGCCTGCAGCTCCCAGAAGATGCCCTGTCATTGATTTAGTCGAGCTTACTGCCAATTTATAGGCATGCTCTCCGAACACCTCTTTGATTGCCAATGTTTCAAATTTATCATTATAATCGGTACTTGTACCATGTGCATTAATATAATCGATATCTTCCGGCTTTAAGCCGCCATCTTCAATCGCCATTTTCATGGCTCTTGCTCCGCCTTCTCCTCCTGGAGCGGGTGCAGTGATGTGATAAGCATCCCCGGTAGCGCCATAGCCAACGATTTCAGCATAAATTTTTGCGCCGCGGGCAAGTGCATGCTCCAATTCTTCAAGCACGACAATTCCCGCACCTTCTCCAATAACAAACCCGTCACGATTCTGATCAAATGGACGGCTGGCTGTTTTTGGATCTGGATTGGTTGAAAGCGCGGTATTGGCACAAAATCCAGCTACAGACATCTTTGTTATTGGCGCTTCTGCTCCACCTGAAATCATTGCATCCGCGTCGCCGCGCTGAATAACCTTAAAGGCATCGCCGATTGAGTTTGTACCAGTGGCACATGCAGTTACTGTACATGAGTTAAACCCTTTTGCCCCTAAATATATCGAAACTTGACCAGTTGCCATGTCCGGAATCATCATTGGCACGAAGAATGGGCTCACCCTTCTGTACCCGCGTTTCATAAATGTTTCATATTGATTTTCAAAAGTTTCCATACCGCCAATGCCTGAACCAATCCAAACACCGATGCGATGTGCATTTTCATCTGTAATCTGAAGGTTTGCATCCTTTACGGCCATAAAGGATGATGCAACAGCATAGTGTGTGAAGCGGTCCATTTTTCTTGCATCTTTTTTGTCAATATATTCTTCAGGATTGAAATCCTTTACCTCAGCAGCAACCTTAGCCGGATATTCATCTGCATTTAATCTAGTCAGAGGGCCAACACCTGAAACCCCTGATTTAATATTGTTCCATGTCGTCTCTGTATTATTTCCAAGCGGTGTCACAGCTCCGATGCCCGTAACGACAACTCTTCTTTTATTCATTTTGATGCAGCTCCTTTTAAATTATCATCATATTTAAAATGAGGTATCTTATCTTCCCCATCTCATCGCAATGGCTCCCCAGGTAAGACCTCCGCCAAAGCCGACCATCACGAGCAAATCATCATCTTTAATTTTACCCGCTTCCAGTTCTTCCACCAATGCAATTGGAATAGACGAAGCAGAAGTATTTCCGTATTTATCCACTGTTTTCGACATCTTCTCAACCGGAAGTTCCAGTCTTTGGCGGGAAGCTTCCATAATGCGGATATTTGCCTGATGAGGGATTAGGAAATCTACATCCTCTTTGGATAATCCAGCTTTATCAAGTACGTTGATGCAGCTTTCACCCATTTGGCGAACCGCAAATTTGAACACTTCACGTCCATTCATAATGATATATTCATCCTGATATAAATGTTTTGCGCCTGTGCCATCTGCACCTAATTCAAATGATAATATCCCCCGTCCATCTGAGACTGGGCCTATTACAGCTGCGCCTGCTCCATCTCCAAATAAAACGGCAGTATTACGGTCATTCCAGTCTGTAATTTTGGAAAGCTTTTCAACACCTACTACCAATACATGTTTATATGTTCCTGTTTCAATAAACTGTTTTCCCGTTATGATACCATACATAAAACCTGCACATGCAGCGCTAATATCCATTGCCGCTGCCTTGTTTGCATTTAATCGCTCCTGAAGCATGCAGGCAACAGACGGAAACGGGTAATCCGGTGTAACCGTTGCAACTAAAATAAGGTCTAAATCCTCTGCTTCTATACCTGCATTTTCCAATGCTTTAAGTGCTGACTCATACGCCATATCAGATGTATCTATGCTGTCATCCGCAATTCTTCTTTCCTCAATTCCAGTCCTGGTCCGAATCCATTCATCAGAAGTATCAACTATTTTCTCCAAATCTGCATTTGTTACCACTTTTTCAGGAAGATATCTTCCGATTCCTATAATTCCAGCATTCATGGAGTTCCACTCCCTTTCATATTTACAAACCCATAAGCGTTCTCTATTTATATATTATTATCAATTATTATGACTTGGTACTAATTTTATCAAAAGTATATATAATAACGCAACACTTTTTACCTTCCCTCACTTATTACTGCACTAATGTCTATACCCAGTTAATTTTTCTTCATATGCTGTTATATAGGCAGCTGAAAGGAGGAAATCGGCATATGCTTGATAATGATGATAAAGCCAAAGAAAATACAGGAGACCCTTTAACCCATTTTCTGTTTGGTGAAAGAGTAAGAAGACATGAGCCAGCTGAAGTCGAAAAAGTATCCAATAGAAAAGCTGAAGAAGCTAAGGGGATAGAAGACTGGCTTTTCGGCGGCAGGGGCAGGAGCAGAAATGCACATGAAGCTGACGAATGGCTGCTTGGCGGTAAAAGCAGAGAAACTCATGAAAGTGACAATTCCCCTAACGAAAATGGAACCAATATCCTGAGCAATATCAACTTGGAGGAACTAATGGGCAACATTGACACTCTCATGACTTCAGCTCATCAGTTAAAACCATTGCTGAAAAAAGCAGGGCCTTTGCTGGAGATGTTTTTGAAGAAGTAGGGGCTGGGGCAATATCTTATACGTCAACTTTAGAATATATCCTTTTTTTATCTGGTCCATCACCGGATAGATTTAAAGATTTTAATATCCTATATGCTGTATGCCTGGATTCGAGATTTAAATAATCCCGGCATTCTTTTATTTGTTATCTTTGAATTAAAAAGCAAAAAATAATCAGTTATTGCTTCCATATGACTCGTTCTTGAAATCATTTTACATTTAAGACAACACCATTTTCCGTCTTTCCTCACAACAGCAAATGATTGGCAGGAATGACATTGAACACCCCTTAGTAAATCCTTTCGACTGATACCGTAAGTATTTAGAATATCATTATTAAGAGGACTATTTTTGCACATAATCTTTTCATTCAGCCTATTTATGTCGTTTGGCCATAATATTTGTTTGTTATATTTTGATTTGGCATCAATAAGTCTATCAATTATTTTTTCAGTATGAACAACTCTTTTCAAAATAAAGTTATTTTCTTTCTCTGTTTTTATATAAGTAGCAGGGTTAGTAATAGTGACAAAATACTCTATTGGGAAATCTGGAAACTTTTCTTTTAAAGCCACTCTTTGAATTGATAAACTTGACGCAATACCTGCGAAACTGGATTAGGTATCACTTTTTCCTTCTGTCCGAGTTTTTGAATTACTTGATCAGATATTGTTTCAAAATATAGAGTTCCAGAATAATTTTTGACTTCGATATATTACTGCGCAAAATGGGGTAATAAGCAGGGAGTCGATTTGAAAAGGAGTATGAAGGATAAGACGAAGATCATTATAAATTCTAAAATCTTTACCTGGGAGAAAACTAAAATAATAATCCAGCTGCTTCTCTCCATTAAAACCTAATAGCCCGTTTCTATAATCGGCTTCTATTTCTCCCCTTTTCCGATGGTAATCAGGCAATCTGCGCAGCAGTGCTTCCATCTGTAAAATTCTTAGCGGCTTTGATCTAGACTTCATTAACATAGCAAACCTCCTTTGGAATTTTTATCTCGAAAGTTATGAATTCGGTATGGATACTGAATTATCCTTTAATATGTAAATTTAATGTGCCTCTTCTCTTTTCTATAATGAATTACTTCTCTGTGCATGGGTTCATCGTCTATTGTTTCGGCCTTTTTAATTTTGAGGATGGACCCTAACGTATCGGCGCGGTTTCTTCCCTGTTCGGCGCGGACTCCTTCCTTTTGCGCGCGGATTCTCCTGGTTTAGGCGCTCACTGCTTCTGTTCGCGCGGGCTCTTGGGATTTGTGTGCGGGTTCTTCCCGTTTGCGCGCGGACCCCTCCCTTGATTCTTCCCGTTTCAGCGCGAATCTTCTTGACTAGCAGGAGATCTTCTTTTTTCTCACGATCCCAAACAAAAAACCAGCCTAATGGCTGGTTCACTCACTCTCTTTCAAAGCATCCGCTTTGCCCATTTCGTAGGCTTCGTTCATGACTTTAGTAAATAGGTTCATGAATGGCTGGATCATTTCCATGGATAGTTCAATGCCTGCATCGTCGAGCTGCTGTTTGGCTTCTGGCAGGTATTTCATGGCGATTTGCATGAATTCCATATTTTTTTCGTTTAGCTGCATCTTGTAGTACCTCCTATGTATAGAAATTACTCGTTGGGCAGTTTGCCTGTTTTTTTGTAATTCTCTATGGCGGCGTTTAATTCTTTTTTGAATTCTTCGTCAACGTCAGGGCTGAATTTCCCGAGTGAAATAACTTCATCCTGGAAATCGAAAGTTAAATTTCCTGATTCCAGTTCGCCATCGTTGAATTTTTCTGCCACAAGTTCATACAAAACATCGACATGCTGAACCGTACTGGTCAAGACGACTGATTCACCCAGATCAGACTGGTCGGAAATATAGCCGATGGCATAGAGCCCTTCCTCTTTTAGTTTCTCAATGACAGGAACATTATAACCATCTCCAGCGGGATAGACAACATCTGTCTTATTGGCAATCATTTTGTCTAAAAGAGCTATGGCTTTATTATCATTGTCCCAGTTGCCGACATATTGGATTTGCACGTTTATCCCTTCATCAATTTCGCTTACACCTTGATAAAAACCTTCTACCTCCGGCTGCCATTCAAAAGCTGCGAGTATTCCTATATTATTGGTTTTCGTCATATGACCTGCAACCATGCCCCCGAAGAATCCCATTGCATAGGCTTCAAAATTCAAGCTGGTGGTGTTTTCATTTTTGGCATCTCCATTAAAGCTGACAAAATGAATGTCAGGATATTTTTTAGAAATGTTATTAAAGTATGCTGCATATTCATTGCCATGTCCAAAAATAAGGTTTACACCTTTTTGATCAAACTCTTTAACAGCTCTTTCAACAACCATCTCAGAATTCATGCCCTCTTTATAATAAACCTCCACATTATAATGGGATTGAATCTTTAACATGCCTTTATAGCCTTTGGTCCCCCACACCTGATCATTGACGGTATCAGGCACTAATAATCCAGCTTTTTCAAGTTTTCCTGTAGACATCGCTTGTCTGCAGGAGGCCAATAAAAGAAGGCACAAAAGAAGGATCCCGAATTTCACTAAAGTCTTATGCATCTCCTTTTTCTCCGCCTCTCTGTCTTTCGCTTCATACTAATGGTATGACCGGTTTATTTTACCAGACTAATTCAATTCTACCTTGTCTGTATGTTAATTGAAAAGTTTTTTTTCTTGTTTAGAAACCATCCGGGCTCTCTATAGAAAGAAAATGGCTTCTTTGCTTCTCAAGCCCTTCGGAGAATTTCACGGAACACATAATCGCTTTTTCAATTACTTTTCCTTTTGCCAGATCGGGCCTGCGCCAATTTTCATTATAGTCAATCGAAAGGTATTCTGCACATTTTTTCCAATGCCCATTAACGCTGCTCATTAATAGGCAGGATTCTCCTAAAGGCTTATCTGCACATTTCGATAAGAAACAGATGAGATCCTCAATGAAAATAGCGTCATGTATCCATTCCCTTTCATTTATTATTACTCTTTTTCCATTGGCAAGAGCCTGGTGAAAACTAAATTCTTCTGGCTGCCAGGGACCGTATATGGCAGGCAGGTAAAAGCATGAAACTGAAATATTGTTTTCTCTAAGGATTTCAATAGCATCTTCCAAGCAGCTGTGTGTTCTGCTGATGTCTTTAAGCCACTGAATAGGGAGAAGGAATGCAATTTTCACTTGCAGGTCCTTGAATACAGGCAAATTTTTTATAAGAAATTCCTCAATAAGCTCCTTCTCCCTTAAAGAGGCGAGCTCATTCTTTATATATAAATCGTATATATCTATAAAAATTACATCATTTTTTATTATTTCTCTTTTAGAATTAATCCATGATGAATAATTTTTTTCATAGAAGTTGGCATTCCTTCCGATTGCCAGGCGTTTTTCACTGATTAATGCATCTTCTTTTTCCTTGTTGAAATGAATTCCATCTATCTCGCAGCCCTGTTCAAGCAGATGCTTGCACAGGCTGAATCCTATAAATTCAAAAGTTCCTACTATTACTGCCCTGTCCATTTTCACTCCTCCTTAGAAGCATATTAATGTATACTATGCTTCAGGGATTGTCTTTATTTCTTGGCGGAATGGCAGCAGATTTTTATAGAACTTTTTCATATTTTCTAAAGAAGTTTGTCATTTGAGAAGACATTCGCTGTTTTTTATCTGGTAGGATATAAAACACAGAGATAGGGCTATTTTCATTTTCCCATTGTATTGATCGTTTCTTTAAATAATCTGATTGCTTGTAAGCTCTTCCTCCAGCCAGTACCTGAATGATTCTGACTGGAACTTTAAGGCCCGTTGTAAGGTTTTTCTCATGTCTGATGAGCAGGTCCGCTATTTTCTCCGTTTCTATTTCATATGAAACTGCCAGCTCTTTTAATAGTTTCTTGTAAAAAAACTTATGCTCCTTTTCCTGATCAAGATGATGCTTTAGTGAAAGGATGGGATTGATTAATACGGCTGAACGGATTAAATCGCTCATTTCATGCAATAATCTAAGGGCTACCAATGCCCCCATGCCCTCAGCAATAATATGGATCTTTTCGTTAATAATTTCCGTTCGCAGAATATGTTCATACAAGCCTTTAGCCTTATCGACAGCCTGATCGTTTCCCCAGTGCCTCCCGTAAAGATTTGAATAAAAAATCGTATAGCCATCTTCCCTGAGCTTCTTAATTAATGAATATTTCCCTTCATTTTGAGTCCAAAAACTGCAGTTTCTGTCAACAAAGTGCCGATCATCCCCAATAATCAGGATACCGAAACCACTAGGTTTATCTGGGTAATGAATCATGCACCATTCTGTATCCAGCTGGAAGTTCCGGCTTTCCATAGTAAAACTCCTTTGCAAGTTTGTTCATAATAATGTATGTGAGTGAAATTAAAATGAATGGGGGATTTGCCTAGTTTCAGACAAGTTCATTATGAAGCTGGCTGCATCCAATCAGAGATCTGAAAAGTACATGTATAGGATGTAAAAATAAATTTATTTCTTTAATAGCTTATGCTAATATGAAAAGGGATTAATTATGTTAGAGGTGAAATAGATGAGATACTTTTGGACATTTTTCTGGACTTTCCTTCTTGTTCAAATGTTAACGTACGTAGTTTCTTCAATGCTTGGAGCGCCTTACGATTTTGTAACCGGCACCATTCTGGCGGTTGGAACAACTGTTTTAATTTTTGTTGTCGCTTCCATCATTCCTGAAGGTCCTGTTGAGAAAGAAGGTCTTCATTAATCTGCAGCTTATGCATGAAATGAAAAGAGTCATCCTGATTGATTCAGGATGATTCTTTTCATTTGCGGACTTATTTTACCAGCAATTCAATTTTGCCGTTATCTGCAGATATGACAACTTCACTGTATTCTTTAATTTCACCTGCGATTATTTTGCGGGCAAGTGCTGTTTCAACGTTCCTTTGAATAAAACGTTTGAGCGGCCTTGCTCCATATATGGGATCAAATCCGTTTTCTGCAATATATTCTTTGGCATTATCATTTATACTCAACTTAATATGCTGATCAGATAATCTTGCTTGAAGCTGAATAATTAATTTTAAAACAATACTCTTTATTTCATTCAGAGCTAAAGGCTTAAACAGAATAATTTCGTCCACTCTGTTCAGAAACTCTGGACGGAAATGGCTCCGCAGCTGATCAAGTACTTTGTCTCTTGTTCCTTCAGATATTTCTTCTTCACCAGCAGAACGTTCCAGAAGAAAATGGGAGCCAATATTGGAAGTCATAATGATAACCGTATTTTTAAAATCAACCGTGCGTCCCTGTGAGTCAGTGATTCTTCCATCATCAAGCATCTGCAGGAGGATATTGAATACTTCAGGATGGGCCTTTTCAATTTCATCAAGCAGGATTACTGAGTATGGCTTCCTTCTGACAGCTTCTGTCAGCTGACCGCCTTCCTCATATCCTACATACCCCGGAGGAGCACCAATCAATCTTGATACAGCATGTTTTTCCATATATTCGGACATATCAATTCTGATTATTTGTTCTTCACTATCGAATAATGACTGTGCAAGTGCCTTAGCCAATTCTGTTTTTCCCACTCCAGTTGGGCCCAGGAAGATGAAGGAGCCAATGGGGCGATTCGGATCCTTAATTCCTGCCCTTGCCCTAAGGACAGCATCTGACACAAGCTGCACAGCTTCTTCCTGGCCAATCACTCTTTCATGAAGGATGCTTTCAAGGCGAAGCAGCTTTTCACGTTCTCCTTCAACAAGTTTAACCACTGGAATACCTGTCCACCTTGCCACAATGCCTGCAATTTCTTCTTCTGTGACTTCCTCTCTCAGCAGCCGGTCCCCTTGATTCCCGTTAACTGCATTTTCAAGCTCTTTCAATTCCTTTTCTAAAGAAGGGATTCTTCCATGACGCAATTCGGCAGCTTTATTCAAGTCATAATTATTCTCTGCTTCTTCCAGTTCCCGGCGCATTTTCTCAAGCTGCTCCCGTTTTTCCTGGACTTTCTGGATTCCTTCCTTTTCAAGCTGCCATTTTGCTTTCATGCTGTTAGCCTGGTCTTTTAATTCGGCCAGTTCTTTTTGAAGGTCTGCAAGTCTCTTCTTGCTTCCTTCATCACTCTCTTTTCGTAAAGCTGCTTCTTCTATCTCCAGCTGCATGACCCTTCTTGTAACCTCATCCAACTCTGATGGCATTGAATCGATTTCCGTCCTGATCATGGCACAAGCTTCGTCAACCAAGTCAATCGCTTTATCAGGAAGGAACCGGTCTGTAATATACCTGTCTGACAAGGTTGCGGCAGCCACAATAGCCCGATCGTGGATATTGACACCATGATGGATTTCAAAGCGCTCCTTCAGCCCTCTGAGAATTGAGATTGTATCCTCTACATCCGGCTCCTGCACCAATACCTGCTGAAAACGCCGTTCCAGAGCCGGATCTTTTTCGATATATTTGCGGTGCTCCTCAAGTGTGGTAGCTCCTATACAGTGCAATTCTCCCCTTGCAAGCATGGGCTTCAGCATATTCCCTGCATCCATTGCTCCTTCTGTCTTGCCCGCTCCCACAATGGTGTGAAGTTCGTCAATAAAAAGAAGAATTCTTCCTTCGCTTTTCTTAACCTCATTTAATACAGCTTTCAGTCTTTCCTCGAATTCACCCCGGAATTTGGCCCCGGCAATTAAAGCGCTCATATCAAGAGCAAAAATGGTTTTATCCTTGAGGCCCTCAGGCACATCTTTACGTACAATTCTTTGTGCCAATCCTTCGACAATCGCTGTTTTTCCTACCCCAGGTTCGCCTATTAAAACTGGATTATTTTTGGTTTTTCTTGAAAGGATGCGAATAACATGCCTGATTTCACTATCCCGGCCAATTACAGGATCCACTTTCCCCTGTTTCACCTCTGCAACAAGATCTCTTCCATATTTTTTTAAAGCCTCATATGTTGATTCCGGATTTTGCGATGTCACCCTCTGATTCCCCCTAATCTCCTTAATCGCCTGCTCCACTAATTCTTTATTGATTCCGTATGACTTTAAAACTGCTGCCGTTTCGGTTTCCGCTGCTGCAGCAGCCATGAAAACATGCTCAACTGACATGAATTCATCCTGAAATATCTTCATATAATTTTCTGCTTCCGCCAGCACCCGCTGCAGTTTACCGGTTATATACAATTTTCCATGTTCCGTTCCTGAACCGGACACTTGCGGTTTTTTCCTCAGTGCTTCCTGCATTTTATTATTAAAAGAATCAGCCGGAATCTGCATTTTTGACAGTATTAATGATATCAGGCTGTTTTCCTGTCCCATTAAAGCCAGGAATAAATGTGCTTCATCCACCTCCTGATGCTGCTCGCGCAACGCTATGGACTGTGCATTTAATAATCCTTCCTGAAGCCGCTCTGTCATCCGATTAAAATCCACTATGCAACCTCCTTTTTGACCTTTTTTGACCTTTAGTTTTATTATAATCCATTCTTTTCATATGTAAAGTTTCCAGCAGTTTATTCTCAGTGTAAAAAGCCATCCGCAATTGGGATGGCTCTATTTTTATACTATTTCCCCATCTTCTTTATCAATAATCAAAATCAAGGCTTTCTTTTATACGTCCAAAGCCGGTTATGATTGGATGTTTCCGGAAATTGGTCCCCAGCTCTCATTTTAAGCATTTGAGGATTATTGACGTTACTTCCCGTTTCGCCAATTTCTATATAAATTCCATTATTAGGCGCTTTCTGGCCAGGCTTAAATTGTCTGTTTTGCCCCATGCTGAATACCTCCTTTAATCGTAAATCACTTATTATTATTTCCACTCTTTCATCTCTCATGAGGGAAACTATTGGCATCGCATAAAAGCAATGAAAAGGATATTACTTTACTCTGCTCTCCTTTTTATAGTTAAATGGGGTGTATGAGATTTCATTATGGAGGATTTACTTGTGACAGATTTTCTGATATTGCTTAAATACTTGTTTTTGGGATTATTTCAAGGATTTACAGAGCCTATTCCCATTTCATCGAGCGGGCATCTGGAGATTGCACAGCACTTTTTCGGCCTTGACATTAAAGGCCTTAGCTTTGCACTCCTTGTAAATACTGCCTCATTATTAGCTGTGCTGCTTATATACAGGGAAGATATTATGAGACTCATGCGGAATGGCCTTGCATACATTACAACTAAAGATAAACAGACAGAACCTGACTTTCGGTTTATCATTTACTTGATTATTGGAACCATTCCTGCAGGTGTCATCGGCATTTTATTTGAGGATTTTATCGATTTGCACTTTGCAAATATAAAAACAGTTGGGATTACTCTTATCGTGACAGGACTTGCGCTGTGGCTGATCCGTAATTTACGCGGACGGAAAAATGATGCTGAATTATCTTATAAAGATGCAATAATTGTAGGACTTGCACAGGCAGTTGCCCTGATACCGGGAATCAGCCGTTCCGGTGCCACCATTGTAGCCGCCATGGGTCTGGGGATGAAACAGGAAACAGCTTTAAGGTTCTCTTTCCTTTTATATATCCCCGTAAGTGCCGGCGGAATGATACTGGGGTTCAACGACATTTTAACAGATCCCAATTTATCTGAATTGGCATTGCCCTATACAATAGCCTTTTTTGCATCATTGATTGCATCTTACTTTTCGCTGAAATGGTTTATGAATATTATGGCTAAAGGGAACTTGAAGTATTTTGCGATTTACTGTTTTATTGTTGGACCGCTTGTTTATTTCTTATCTTAATGAAAAAGCCTTCTCAGCGCTGAGAAGGCTTTTTCATTATAATATTTCTGAAAGAATGGCTTTTTGAACATGAAGTCTGTTCCCAGCCTGTTGAAAGACAGCGGAATTGTTTCCATCAATAACTTCCGCTGAAACTTCCTCACCGCGATGAGCAGGAAGGCAATGTAAAAAGACGTAATCTTTTTTTGCTTTTTGGACAAGATATTCATTAACCTGATAATCAGCAAAGTCTTTCAGCCTCTGTTCATTCTCAGTTTCCTGTCCCATGCTCGTCCAGACATCTGTATAGATGGCATCGGCATTAGCAGCCGCTTCTCCAGGGTTAGATGTTACGATTACTTTTGACCCGCTTTGTTCTGCAAACTCTTGTGATTGCTTGAGAACAGATTTATCTGGTTCATACCCTTCAGGACAGGCAATCGTGATATTTATCCCCATCTTGGCAGAAGCAATCATTAAAGAATGGGCTACATTATTGCCATCGCCTACATATACCAGGTTTTGGCCTTTTAACTCCCCATTTTTCTCTTCGATTGTAAGGAGATCGGCAAGAGCCTGGCATGGATGATAAAGATCGGTCAAGCCGTTAATAACCGGAATGTCCGCATGATGAGCCAGCTCCTGGATCTTCGCATGGGAGAATGTGCGTATCATAATCGCATCAACATATTGTGAAAGCACTTTAGCTGTATCCGCAATGCTTTCTCCTCTTCCCAGCTGCAGATCCTGACTATTTAAATATAATGCATGACCCCCAAGCTGCAGCATCCCTGCTTCAAAGGAAACTCTTGTACGTGTAGATGACTTTTCAAAAATCATGCCAAGAATTTTGCCTTTTAGGATGGAAGTTTCTGCACCCTGCAGATGAGCTTCTTTTAATTGCTTTGCTTTTTCCAGCAGCCCCTTAATTTCCTCTGATGAAAAGTCAGCAAGTGTTAGAAAATCCTTTCCTTTCAAATTTAAACCCTTATCAGCGGCCTGAATTGAAATCATAAGACGCCCACTTCCTTTTCTCCAAATTTGTTTTTAATGCCCAGCCAGTCATCAATGGATTTAACATCCCATTCGCCTGCTGACATTGATTTTAATAATGCAATAAGCGTTTCTTTTTCACTGAAAGTCAAAATTCTGTTTTTGATTCCCATTTCTCTCATTCTCTTATCTTCTTCACTCATGCCAGGATTATATAAAGCAAAGGTTTCCTGGGTGTTCCAATCCATATTTTCTTGATTCAGAAAAACAGGCACAACATTAGCCTGATTAACATAGTGAGTTAATTCTTCTGTTTCTGGAGAGTTTGCTATTACGACACATTTGCCTTTAGCACTATTTAAGCCAGCATGGAAAGATTTTCTGATTGCTGCCTCATAATTTGGTGCCAGTGAAATCCCCTCTCCTGTTGATTTCATTTCAGGACCTACCTTGCTGTCCAAACCCTTTAATGCATAATTTGAGAAAACCGGGAATTTCACACATACAAATGGGAGTTTCGCCGCACCCGGCATTTCATCTTTCGACAAATTATATTTCCCAAGCAATATTTTTGTCGCAATCTCCACCAGCTGCACGCCTGTGACCTTGCTGATAATTGGTACTGTTCTGCTCGCGCGAGGGTTTATTTCAAGAATAAACACCTCTTCGCCATTAACGATATATTGAATATTCATAAGTCCTTTATACTGGAGCTTTTGCACAATGGCTTTTGCATAGGCTAGCATTTTATTCTGAACATTTTCTGAAAGATTTTGCGGCGGGAGAACGGACATGCTGTCGCCAGAGTGAACACCCGTTTTTTCAATATGCTCCATAATTGCAGGTGCACAGATATGATTTCCGTCAGCTGCCAGATCAAGCTCAGCTTCTGATGCATGAACGAATTGATCAATTAAAATCGGATAAGGGACATCACCTTTCGTTAAATAACTCTCCAGCTCAGATGATGAAGCAATACGTTCCATTCCTCTGCCGCCAATAACATAGGATGGGCGGACAAGAATCGGGAATCCAATGTTTTCGGCTGCTTCTTTCAGCTCTGCTTCTGAGTGGACAACATCTCCTTTTATCCTCGGGATATTCAAATCATCCAATAGCTGATAAAAAAGCTTCCGGTCCTCTAATGCATCAATGGTATTTGAGTCAGTTCCAAGCAGGGTAACGCCATAAGCTTCAAGATCGGATGCCAGATTCAGAGCTGTCTGCCCGCCAAGCTGCACAATGACATCTGAAATTCCTTCTGCTTCAATCACATTCAAGATATCCTCAAGAATTAACGGTTCAAAATAAAGTCTGTCAGCGGTTGTATAATCCGTACTTACCGTTTCAGGGTTGTTATTGATCATGATTGTCTCAACGCCTTCATCTTTCAGAGCAAACACTCCCTGAACGGAGCAATAATCAAATTCAATGCCCTGGCCAATTCTGATGGGGCCGCTTCCGATAATCAGGACTTTCCTCTTATCACTCTTCACTTGTTCATTTTCGCCAAAGTAACTGGAGTAATAATAATTAGATTGTGCTTCAAATTCAGCAGCGCATGTGTCAACCATTTTATAGGCTGGTAGAATTCCAGCCTTTTTGCGTTTGTCCCTGACTGCTTTCTCCGCAACTTTCCATTCCAATGCAAGAAACTTATCACTGAAGCCCTTTTCCTTAAATAGCTGCAGCTCTTCTTTTGTTGCTTCATCAAGTGTTAAGGCAGAGATTTGTTTTTCCAGTTTTACCATTTCATTGAGTATATTGAGATAGAAATAATCTATTTTCGTAATTGAGTGTAAAGCTTCCACTAAATAATTTCTCCGGAGTAATTCAATCACGGTAAAAAATCTTTCATCAGTCTGCTTTAACAGAAGTTCCTCAAGAAAGGCATTCGATTTAGCTGATAAGCCAGGTGATTTTAAATCATTTTCCTTTACTTCAAGTGAATGGATTGCCTTTAAGAGAGCGCGTTCCAGATTCCGGTCAATGCCCATTACTTCTCCGGTTGCTTTCATTTGCGTTCCGAGCTTGCGGTCTGCAGAAGGAAATTTATCAAAAGGCCATTTTGGAAACTTAACGATGACATAATCCAGAGCTGGTTCAAAGCTAGCAAATGTATCTCCTGTTACAGGGTTGATAATTTCCGATAAGGTGTACCCGACGGCAAGCTTTGCAGCCATTCTGGCAATTGGATACCCTGTTGCTTTGGATGCAAGGGCAGATGACCTGCTGACTCTGGGATTAACTTCAATCAAGTAATAATTCTTACTATGCGGATCAAGGGCAAACTGAATGTTGCACCCGCCAATAATACCAAGCTCTGAAATGATCTTAATTGATGCTGATCTCAGCATCTGATACTCATCATCTGTTAAGGTTTGTGAAGGTGCGACAACAATTGAGTCACCAGTATGAACCCCCACAGGATCAATATTTTCCATATTGCAAATAGTAATGCACGTATTCTGTGAATCCCGCATGACCTCGTATTCTACTTCCTTAAATCCTGCTATGCTTTTTTCAACCAGGCATTGGCTGATCGCACTCTCTTTTAAGCCGCCCTGCACCAAAGACGTCAGTTCATCAAAATCTCCTGCTATGCCTCCGCCTGTTCCGCCAAGAGTATAAGCTGGACGGACGATAATAGGAAATCCAATTTCGCGGGCAAATTGGATGGCTTCTTCCACTTCATGGACAATGATGCTTTCAGGAACAGGTTCGTTAAGCTCATGCATCAGCTTACGAAAAGCTTCCCGGTCTTCACCTTTCTTTATGGATTCAATACTGCTTCCCAAAAGCTTCACTCCATAACGTTCAAGCACACCTGATTCACTAAGTTGAAAAGCAAGATTCAACCCTGTCTGGCCTCCCAGTGTGGCAAGCAGGCCATCGGGACGTTCTTTTTTTATAATTTTCTCAAGGCTGTCAGCTGTCATCGGCTCGAAATAGACTTTGTCAGCAAAAGCTTTGTCAGACATGATGGTAGCCGGATTGTTATTCACAAGGATAACCTTATATCCTTCTTCCTTTAATGCTGCGCAGGCCTGTGTTCCTGCATAATCAAATTCTGCTGCCTGCCCGATGACAATAGGGCCTGAGCCGATTACTAATATGGATTGGATACTGGTGTCTTTAGGCATAAGCGAAAACTCTCCTATTCTCCTCTTGAATCATGTTCATAAACTCATCAAAAATATAATCACCATCCGCAGGTCCCGGATGGGCTTCCGGATGGAATTGCACCGTATGGATTGGCAGCACCTTATGCATTAGTCCCTCAATTGACTGATCATGAAGGTTTACATAGCGGGTTTTAAACCCTGTATCTTTTATGCTTTCTTCATCAACCACATAGCTATGATTTTGTGATGACATAAAGACAGTGCCCTTCTTCATGTCCGCAATCGGGTGGTTGGCACCCCTATGGCCAAAGGACAGTTTCTTTGTGTTGCCTCCAAATGCTAAAGCTGCCAGCTGGTGGCCAAGGCAAATTCCCAATGCCGGATACTGCTCCATCACCTTTTTTAATTCCGGGAGGATGCTTTTTAATTCTTTTGGATCTCCAGGTCCGTTTGAAAGCACCACACCGTCTGGATTTAGTTTTTTTATCTGTTCAAAGCTTGTATTATAAGGAACAGATGTAACCTTGCACGCTCTTTTCAGCAATGAATCCACAATTGATTTTTTAGCTCCAAAATCCATGACAACTATATGAATGCCGCCCTCTCCAAAGCACTCCATAGTTTGTGATGATACTTTACAAACTTTTTCATCTTTTGGAAGCAGCAATCCGGCTGCTGCCTTTTCCGAAGAAGACATTTTTGCCGGCATGCTGCCTTCTGAACGGATTTTCTTTACAATGGAACGGGTATCCATATGCCCTAATAATGGAATATTCCATTTCTGAAGGTATTCCTGAAGCGAATAAGCCGATTTGTAATGCGAAGGATTTCTGCTTCCTTCATATACAATAACCCCAGCCACATGAGGCTTCTTGCTCTCAAAATCAGACTCATTTATTCCGTAATTTCCGATTAAAGGATACGTAAATACAATAATTTGGTCCTTATAAGAGGGATCTGTCAATACTTCCTGGTAGCCTGTCATTCCTGTAAAAAAAACGATTTCCCCTTCTATATCCTTTTCAGGCTTATCTGTGAGCCATTTGCCCTTATAGGAATGGCCGCTATTTAAATGTAGGTATCCTTCCATTATCAACACCTCTAAGCTATCTGTATATTTATATAACTTCGTTAATTTTTATTCATTTATTTGAAAAATAATACAGCCTACACAGCTGATTTTGAAAATTCCTTTAGTGTGGATTGCAGAATTTGTATCGCTTCATCCATTTCAGATTTTGATGCTGTCAGCGGAGGCAGCAGCCGCAAAACATTTTCTCCTGCAGGCAATGCCAGCAAGCAATTGGCTCTTAATTCCTTCAACAATGATGGAAGGGGAATATCTGATTCAATACCGACCATCAGACCAAGAAAGCGAATCTCCTTAACAGCTGCAGTCTGTTCAAGCGATTCTGCCAATCTGTCAGCAAGATATGCACTCTTTTCCTGAACGCCTTGTAAAAAATCATCATTAAATATTGTGTTCATGGTAGCAATAGCTGCGGCAATGCTGATCGGGTTCCCGCCAAATGTTGATCCATGGCTACCTGGCCCAAAAACTCCTTCTAATGCTTTTTTTCCAATCACAGCGCCTATTGGCAATCCGCTTCCCAAGCCTTTAGCTGCGGTTACGATATCGGGAGAAAGGTCAAAATGCTGAAATCCAAAGGCTTTACCTGTTCTGCCTATGCCGGTCTGAATTTCATCTACAATCAGCAGCGCTCCATATTCTTTGCAAAGCTGCTCTGTTTTTGTTAGAAACTCCTGATTCCCAATGTGAATCCCGCCTTCACCCTGTACAATTTCCAGCATAACTGCCGCTGTTTCC